>CAMBQP010000208.1 GCA_945869955.1 Schlesneria paludicola DSM 18645 | reverse complement strand
ATCGTTTTCGCTCCGGTTTTCTGTTGCAGCTCTCGGCCCAAGGCAGGTAACCCGAATTATGTCATCGGGTTGTGAAATTGGATGACTTCCGCCGGATCGGATCGACCACTTTTCCAAAAATCTCTTGGGGGAGGTCGAAACAATCGGCTTGGTTTGCGTCCTGTTGGAAACGACTCACGATGCGGTAGACGTTCAGTTGTTCCAGATGATCTGCGGGATGGGGAAAGCGGTTTACCAATTCTACGTCGGCGGACTTCAGGAATTCGCGTAAATTGTGGGGAAGTGTGAAATCGAGCTGGGGGATGGGGGTTTCCACCACCAGCCAGCGTGGGCCGGCCGCCAAGATGATGTCTCGCATGGTCTGCACATCGGGTGCGGGTTGTTTTCCTTCGCCAAACAGCTTTCGCAGCGTCACCATTTGACGTTGATATCCGGGGTCCCGGGCGCTGAGATGAAAGGTGTAAACCCCTTGCATCCGGCCGTGGTACAGCACCGGCTCGCAAGGGGCGATTTGCTCAAGATAGACCGTGCAGTCCTTCAAGGATCGGACGGATGGCATCGGTACGCGCGGGTCGCAGAGGAGATTGATCACAGCAAACGTGCCAAGCAACAGGGAGAACGCCAGTTGCCACGGTTTTGATCGGGTGAAGCGTGAATCTGTAGCGAGAATGGTCAGTTTTTCTTCGTTGGAGTTCTCGGGTAACCGAACTGGATCCGCGAGTAACCGATTG
Source organism: Schlesneria paludicola DSM 18645 (assembly GCA_945869955.1). Lineage (GTDB taxonomy): Bacteria > Planctomycetota > Planctomycetia > Planctomycetales > Planctomycetaceae > Schlesneria > Schlesneria paludicola_B. The sequence goes on along the minus strand of CAMBQP010000208.1, from coordinate 10,391 downwards.
ATTGTCTCCGCTGGCAGGGGTGTTTTGGCGTTGGGTGACAGGATGGGGATGAAGTGCGCCAGGAAATCTGTGACTCCGATCAGCGCAATCGCGATCAAACCGCTCAGGGGAGGGCAGGCGATCAGCAGATACCGATTGTCTTTCGCCCACAGCAGTGACAGCACGAGGAAGGGGACCGCCACCCAGATTGCGAGCAGGAAAGTCGCCATACGGTGGCGTTGGCGGATCAGTCCGACGATCAGGCCTGCCGACGCACCAACCAATACCGGAATTCCGGTCAGGGGAATGATGAGCTCACGCGCGTAGTATTTCATGTTATTGAGGTAGTTAAACGAGTCTGGTTTCGCCTGGAAATCGATCGGCTGCCGCGTAAGCTGCGCGAACTGGTTCGGCGACCAGCGATAAAGCATCGCAAAAACAGGAATTAAGAGCAGTGCGGCAAGGCCCACGATGGCCAGCGTGCTCGGTCGGACTATAATTCTGTAGCGCTCTAGCACCAGCATCCAGGTTGCCCCCACCAAGACGACAACAGCGACCAAGGGGTGGGTCAGAATGCCAAGCACCGCCATGAGGCTTCCTATCAATAATTGCCGTTGGGATTCTCGCGGGTCTGTTGCCTCGAAGGATTTTAAGACGTGAAAGAGCCCCCCCATAGCAAACATCACGGCCGGCATGTTCGGCATAATCGCATTCGACCAAGTGATGACACCGGGAGTTAGCAGCAGCAATCCCGCAGCGATTCCTGCGGCGGGTTCAATCCATCGTCGGAGCCAGGCCAAAAGGTAGAACCCCGCCCCCAGTGAGCACAGCAAGACGACACCCTTCGCTGCTGCGGGATATGGCCCACACAGGCAAAATGCGGCAGCCTCGAGCAAATAGAATACAGGAGGATACATGTTTGGGCAAATTGTGGGGTACCGCGCGTAATACTCGCGGGTGAATGTCAGTGGCTGCGACCAGCCACTGACGAGTAAATCCCGCCAAAACAGGCCCGTAATCGCATGTCGGGGGGCATCTCCCTGAAACCAAAGTCCGTCATTGGACCAGTGGAACCAAATGAGCACAGACCAGCATGTCAGGAGTGCCGAAACCTGAAACCAGCGAGCCCGTGAGGCTTCCTCAGCGAAATTTGTATTGTTTTTCATGTTCGTTTTTTTGCATTAACGGAAAGCCGGCCTAACAAGCACTGGATCGATGCGATGGACGTTTTTCAGCGGCCCGCTGCGGCGATAATTTTTTTGGAAACACAAGTCGAAAAAAATTTCTGATTTGAAAACACCAATCAATCTCGTTAGAATCTGGCCATCAAGTTCCATTTTGGATCGAATTTGATCTAAATTAGTCGACAGTGAAGAGATACTGTGATTCACCGGCTTTCAACACATAGTCCGTTGAACATAAGGGGTGGATTACTATTTTTCCACGAACAAACGAAAGTTTGCACGGTGATACGGTTTCGATCGTTGTTCCTGTTTTCAATGGTGGAGTTGCATTCGAAAGCTGCCTGAAGAGTTTGCTGGAGGCAGACCCTGCACCGGATGAGATTATCGTTGTTGACGATGGCAGTACTGATTGTTCCTGTCAAGTTGCCCAACATGCGCGGATTCGGTTGCTGCACACAGGGCGCCAGCAGGGTCCGGCGGTCGCTCGAAATCTGGGGGTGCAGTCGGCGAAAGGGGATTGGATTTTCTTCGTCGATGCCGATGTGACAATTCCTGCTGATGCGATCGCCATTCTCAAAAGCAAGATTGCCAGCGAAACAGATGTTGATGCATTGATCGGTTCTTATGACGATGCTCCCGGTGCGGCAAACCTGTTGTCCCAGTATAAGAATCTGCTGCACCACTACACTCATCAACAATCCTCGTCAGAAGGTTTTACCTTTTGGGGGGCCTGTGGTGCCATTCGTCGCGGTCTGTTTCTCGAGCAGGGTGGATTTGATGAAAGTTACGCACGGCCCAGCATCGAAGATATTGAACTTGGCTATCGTCTCTACGCTGCCGGGCACAAAATTCTGGTCTGCCCGGATCTGCAGGTCAAACATCTGAAACGCTGGGGTTGTCGCTCATTGTTTCGGACGGATGTCTTCCAGCGAGCGATCCCCTGGAGTCAGCTGCTCTTAAAATACGGCGAAATGAAAAACGCTTTGAATTTGAATCACTGGTGTCGGGCACGTGTGGCGCTGAGTGGTTTAATTGTCCTGTTCGCGGTGTTTTCGGTTGTTTGGCTGCCGATGTTATGGGTGGCCGCTGTGCTGATGCTGACGTTGCTGGTGCTCGACTTTCCCGTGATCAATTGGTTTCGACGCGAAAAAGGGGTCTTATTTGCCTTGGCGATCATTCCCTGGCACTGGTTCAGTCATTTTTATTCCGGCGTCGCGTTTGCAGGAGTTCTGGCTCAGCACTGGGCGTCTATGTTTTTGCCGCAGGGCCGCATTCGTGAAAACTCTTCGCCTGCCCAGTAGCTGAGTAATCGCTCCTTGGTGGCTGCGCGGCGACTGCTCCGCATGATCATCCCTCTTTTTGTTTTTAAAGGTATCGAGTGACGAATTCTATTCCCCAGATGGTGGTCGGCGGTGCCGGTCCTGCTGGATTGACGGCCGCGTATGAGTTGGCCAAACGGGGCATCAACCCAATCGTTCTCGAAGCGGGCGCGCGGGTTGGGGGGCTTTCACGGACCGAAGAGTATCGTGGCTACCGCTTTGATATTGGGGGCCATCGTTTTTACACGAAGGCTGAAGAGGTTCAACAAATTTGGCGAGAACTGCTGGGGGAAGAATTTCTTCGTCGACCCCGGTTGTCACGAATCTACTTCAACCACAAGTTTTTCAACTATCCCCTTTCGCTGAAAAATGTGATCGGCAATCTGGGGTTGTGGGAAAGCGCCCGGATTGTCCTCAGTTATGGCTACTCGCAAGTTTGGCAGATCAAGCCTGAAGAGTCGTTTGAGCAATGGGTTGTCAATCGTTTCGGTTGGCGGCTCTATCGGACGTTTTTCAAGACCTACACCGAAAAGGTCTGGGGGATCCCGTGTACGGAAATTCGGGCGGAATGGGCTGCCCAACGGATTAAAGGGCTATCACTGATCTCGGCCGTCAAGCAGGCGCTTTTCGGTAGCAACGATGTGAAATCGTTGATCGAAGAGTTTGATTACCCTCGCTTTGGGCCTGGGCAGATGTGGGAGTGCTGTGAAACGCGAGTGAAGGAATTGGGGGGCGAAGTCGAATTACGAACGCCTGTTCGTACGGTACGTCATCGGGACGGAGTCGTCACCTCAATTTCGGTCGGGCGCGATGATTCGGTTCGCGAAATTCCGATTGATCAGTATATCAGCAGCGTTCCATTGAATCAGTTGATTGAATCGCTGGATCCCCCCGCTCCTCCTGCCGTGCTGAGTGCCGCTCGCGGGCTGAAGTATCGCGATTTCCTCGTCGTAGCCATCGTGATCAATCAGCCCGACTTATTTCCAGATAACTGGGTGTACGTTCATGATTCTGAGGCTCGCGTCGGTCGAATCCAAAACTTTAAGAACTGGTCACCAGACCTTGTTCCCGACTCGTCCAAAACGTGCCTCGGCATGGAATATTTCTGTTCCGAGGGGGACGACATCTGGGAACTTCCCGATGCCGATCTGATTCAACTGGCCGCCAAAGAAATTGAAAACCTCAGTCTGGCTCGGACCGCTGATGTGGAAGACGGGTGTGTCATCCGCGCCTTGAAGGCCTATCCCGTTTACGACGGCGAGTATCAAGGCCATTTGAATGTCTTGCGGGAATATCTTTCCCATTTTAAAAACCTGCAGACGATTGGTCGTAACGGGATGCACCGCTACAACAACCAGGATCACTCGATGCTCTGTGGACTGTATGCGGCCCAGAACCTCTTGGGTGCCAAGCACGATTTGTGGGACATCAACACCGAACGTTCCTACTATGAAGAACAGCGGGTGGATCGCTCGAATGAAGTTTCGACTTGAGTGAGAGGTTTCGCCATGAGTGATCAGGATCTCGGTTTTTCGTTGATTATTCCGACGTATGCCCGGCCAAAGCAACTTGGAAATTGCCTCGAGTCGCTGACGCAGCTGATCGCCCCTCGATCGGGATTCGAGATTATTATCGTTGATGACGGCAGCCCCGAATCGCTCGAACCCGTCGTCGCTCCGTTTCGAGAAAAGCTGAATCTGAGGCTTTTGCGGCAGGAAAACGGCGGCCCCGCCAAAGCGAGAAACGCGGGTGCCGCAGCGGCACGCGGTCGGCATTTGGCCTTCACCGATGATGATTGCCGGCCTGAACCGGACTGGTTGTGTGCGCTGGAACGGGCCGCTGAAGAGGGGCCGAACGATTTACTCGGTGGGCGAACGGTCAATTTGCTGACGCGGGAAGCCTGTGCTTCAACCAGCCAGTTGATCATCGATATGGTGTATGCCTTCTTCAACCAGAATCCAGGGGATGCCCGGTTACTCGCTTCCAATAATATGGCGATGCCGGCCGCAATTTTTCAGCGGTTGAACGGATTTGATGCCGCGTTGTATCGCAAGGCGGCAGGTGAAGACCGGGACTTATGTACCTGTTATCGCAATTTGGGATATCGGCTGCAATTCGTGCCGCAGGCGGTGATCGGACATGCCCACCACCTGACGCTGTGGTCCTTTTGGCGGCAGCATTTCGGCTATGGGCAAGCCGCCTGGATCTATCATCGGAAGCACGCGCAGGTCATACCAAAAAGCCTGCAGCAGGATGCGAAGCTCCATACACAAATGTATCGGTGGCTCCCTGGTCCGCTGAGGAAATTACCGTTTTGGATCCGGGTTCAGGTTTTGCCGTTACTCGTCGTTTGGCAGGTGGCCAATGCGGCTGGTTTTTTCTACGCAGCATTTCAGTCGCGGAAAAATCCAAAACCGGTCTCGGATTCCTGATCACAGTCCCATCTGGCAAGGCCCCGTCCGCTGATGATCATTTCTGCCACGGCTGACCCGCTTGAGGCCATGAGAAGCGATTCGGTCTCAGGGAGTGTTCATGATGTGATGAGTCGATAAAATCGGATAGACTATCGATAAGTCATGATCGTTTCGATCTCTATGAGGAATTCATGATGTCCCTGCGAATCACGACGGTGTTGATTGTTCTGTCGCTGCTGCGACAAGGGGTTGGCAGTGCGGACGAGGGGCCAACAGTCGACGAACTGACCGCAGCGATCACCAAGTCCTTGCCGCTGCTGGAACAAGGTGCGAAAGGCTCGCTAGCACAACGCAAACAATGTTTTAATTGTCATAATCAGGGACTGCCGGTTATGGCACTCACCACGGCTCAATCGCGAGGTTTTGTGATTGATCGGGATCACTTGCAGCAGCAACTCCAATTTACCGCAGACTTTCTCACCCGGAACAAAGACCGTTATCGCGAGGGTATGGGGCAGGGTGGGCAGGTGGATACGGCGGGCTATGCGCTGTGGGCGTTGGATCTTGGTGGTTGGAAGCCGGATGAGACCACTGCGGCCGTGGCGGAGTATTTTCTGCAGTACCAGCAGGATCGCGAGTATTGGGAACCGCAGTCAAATCGCCCTCCGAGCGAGCAAAGCCTGTTCACCTCAACGTATGTTGCCGTACGGGCTTTAAAAGTCTTTGGGGTACCGGAACAGCAATCGCGCATCGAGGCGCGAATCGATCGAGCTCGTCAATGGGTCAATACCGCTACTCCGTCCGACACCGAAGATCGCGTCTTTCGGTTGCGGGTGCTGCAATGGATTAGTAACTCGAGTTGTGAGCGTGAGCAGGCTGCGATGGAGTTGCTCGAGACTCAGCGGCAGGATGGTGGCTGGGGACAGACCGCAGAAATGGCGAGCGATGCGTACGCCACGGGGACGGCGTTGGTCGCACTGTCGGATTCGGGCTCCCTTCAACCGAATGCGATCAGTTATCGCCGGGGCTTGCGCTTTCTGCTCTCGTCCCAACAGGAAGATGGCTCGTGGCACGTCGTCTCGCATAGCAAGCCCTTTCAAACTTACTTTGAATCTGGTTATCCTCATGGAAAAGATCAGTTCATCTCGATGTCAGCGGCCAGTTGGTCCACAACGGCTCTGGTGCTGGCGCTCCCCAAACGTGCGGACTGATTGCGGCAAATTCGATTCGCCTTAAGTTTATTCTCGATTCACGCTGGAGAGTCCTGTGAAACGTACTTTACTATTGATGTCCCTGATGATCTGGAATGCGGCGTTGGGTCAGACGGCCGAATTGCCGCGAAAAAGCCCGGAATCACAGGGAGTTGCTTCAGTCGAAGTCCTGGGCTTGATTGATGCGCTGGATAAAGAAGTTGACTCGCTCAATAGCATTATGGTGTTGCGGCACGGTCAGGTGATTGCCGAAGGCTGGTGGGCTCCTTATCATCCCGAAGCACGACACTCGCTCTATTCCCTGAGCAAAAGCTTCACCTCGACTGCGGTCGGGCTGGCGATTGCCGAGGGGAAGCTGAGTCTCGACGATCCGGTTCTCTCGTTTTTTCGTGATGAAGCCCCCAGTGAACCCAGCAATCATTTGAAATCGATGCGAGTCAGCGATTTGCTGCGGATGGCAACCGGTCACCAGACGGAACCTCCCCGTACGATTGACGCCTCGTGGGTGAAGACCTTTCTGGCGCATCCCGTCCCATTCAAGCCAGGAACCCACTTTCTGTACAATACCTCTGCAACGTATATGCAGTCGGCGATCGTGCAAAAGGTGACAGGGACCAAAGTGCTCGATTACCTGCAGCCACGGTTGTTTGAGCCGCTGGGGATCGAGCAGCCGACTTGGGAATCCAGTCCCGAGGGAATTTCGACCGGAGGATACGGATTGAGTATTCGGACCGAGGATATTGCTCGTTTCGGCCAGCTCTATTTGCAGAAGGGAAAGTGGCAGGGCCAACAGTTGGTTCCAGAAAGCTGGGTGCAGGAAGCGACCGCACGACAGGTTGCCAACGGCAGCAATCCGCTGAGTGACTGGGATCAAGGGTATGGCTACCAGTTCTGGCGTTGCCGTCATGGCGCTTATCGGGGTGACGGTGCCTTTGGTCAGTACTGTATCGTGCTGCCAGAACAAGAGACGGTGATTGCGATTACCAGCGGACTGAGGGATATGCAGTCGGTGATGAATTTGATCTGGGACAAGTTGTTACCCGCCTTGAAGCTTTCGCCCCTGACAGAAAATCCAGCAGCGCACGCGGCGCTCGAAAAGAAGCTGAAAAGTCTGTCGCTACGCCCGCAAGGTGGCAGTGCCACGGCAGCGAAAGTCCTGCAACAGAAATTTGATTTCCCTGCGAACGAACATCAGTTGAAATCGGTCACGATGGAAGCGAGTGATCAGGCGGGGGGGATTCAACTGGTGATGCACTACGAGGGGAACCAATACCGGATTCACTGTCGGCCTGATGAATGGGTCCGAGGGGAAGCGGGGTCAGGATCGTGGCCCCGGCAACCGGCTGCCGCCAGCGGTGGCTGGTCTGACGACGAGACGTTTACCTGCAAGGTTTGCTTTTATGAAACTCCGTTTGTGGTGACCTCGACCCTTTCATTCAAGGGGAATGAACTGCTCTATCGATCTCAATCGAATGTCGGATTCGGCCCCAGGGGGGATTTTCAATTGGTTGGAACAGCCGCTGCCAAGTAATTGGCGACCGGCTCGATATTGGTTTGCAGCCCTGAGGAATAGGTGGCAGCCGAGAATCCCTCGGCAATTCGGCCTGTCAGCACAGATTAATTCAGTTTGATTGGGGGGGGAGCGAGGCCCCGTTGGTGAATTCGCCAAATCCGTTTTGCAGATTTGCTGCGGTAGAATCCGCCACTGCGGCGATCCGAATCGACGCCCGATCCGATGCGGTACGCGAGAGTTGAAGAAAGAGTTCCTCGCAACTACCGTAGGGTGAATGCGCCGGTATATGCTGTTTGGCGGGTGTGGTTTTCTGCGGATCAACCGGTGACAGACGAGAATTGACCAAGATTTAGCGCACCGCTCGCTCAGTTCAATCGAAATTCGTTTCCCCTCCCATGACCGCGAATCTTCAAGGAGTTTTTTGATGAACCAGGAAAGAAAGACAACTTCCCCCTCGACTTGGATTGTGGCGGCCATTGCTGCAATGGGAATCTTGGCGGCCACCGCCTATCAACTCTATCAGGGGGTCGATGCGGAAAAGGCGAGAACCGCAGCCGCAATTCAGGAGGCGGCGGCAAAAATGGATCCTAAGGGAATTCCTGCGGTGAAAATGGGGCCGGGTAAGCTTGCCAGCAGTCCAGGGGGTGATGCGGATCATCCTGAGGCCGATGCGTCGCCGAGTTCGGGACCCGTGTCTGCCGATGAGCTCAAAAAATCGCTGGATGCGGTCCCGGAATTAATGGCAACTGCAATCGATTGTTTTCAGTCGTTGAAAGGATCTCTGGAAGGAATCCAGGATGTGGAAACGGCAAAAACAGCATTACCCGATTTGGAAAAGTTCAGTGGACAACTCGACGGGATCAGTAAGTCGTTTCGAGACTTACCCGAAACCGCTCGTGCTGGTTTAATTCGGCTGGTCGAAGGGGGCTACAAACAATTATCGGAAAAAACGGCAACCATTTTGGCACTCCCTGGCGTGGAGGACGTGCTAAAACCGGTCCTGAACGGGATCCTGGAAAAAGTCGCCTCGATGCTCAAGTCGTGATCAAAAACAGGCTGCAGCGGATTGGACTCCGCTGCGGCCTGATGTGGTCCGTTCGCCCTCAATCGATTGGTTATTTGGGTGCGCCCGCAGCAGGAGCTGATGGCTCAGGGCTGAGCGGGGGTGGGGGAACAAAGTCCTCGGTAGCAGGATTCGCTACGGACGATTTGTCATCGGCTGCCGCCGTTGCAGGGGGATTACTTGGCCCCGGGGTCTCTTTGGGTTTAGGAAGTTTGTCTTCAAATACGCGCAGCAATTTGCGAGCGGACTCGTCTTGCGGGGCGAGCTTCACGCATTTTTCCAACTGTTTGACCGCTTCCGCAGGATACCCTAAAAACCCATAGTGGTAGCCCAGCAAAAAACGTAACGCGGGATCATCGGATTTTTCACGAGCCGCTTTTTCCAGGCTTCGGACTTGGGCCGTATAGTCTTCTCCCTTGCCGTACAGGTCGCGGAAGTTCTTCACCACCACATCCCATTTCTCTTGGGGAAGAGTCTGCATGGCTGCCTGGATGGCACCCGCGGATTCGCGGAATTGTTCTGTCGCGAAGAGTCCCTGTGAGAGCATCAGCACGAGCACCGAGTTCTGTGGATCATCAACCAATCCGTGTTTCCAGGCACGAACAGCCCCTTTATAGTCGCGACTTTTGAACGCCGCTTCGCCGATCTGGGCGAATTCTTCTGCCGTCGGGAGTCCACTTGCGGCCCCGGACGTTTTATCGAACTCCGCTGCCGGGGGATTCGTGCTGGGGACGACTGGGGGAGGGGCATCTGTCGCGGTGGCGATCCCCAGTGCGGTCAGTTGAGACTGAGGTGCGTAAGCGATCGCATCAAATCCGATGCCAAATGCCGTGTTGTCGGTCGCATAGGGGATGATCCCGACGTAGCCTAAGTTGAGGAATTGATCAGCGCAACAGGGCTGATAGCTCACGCAGCCATAATTCAAGTAAGAATTGTTCAATCCGTAGCCATGTCTTAAACCGCTGAGACCGTAACCGTAACCGTAGCCGCCGAGGCCGTAACCATAACTACCGAGGCCATAATAATCGTTCGAGTAGCTCAGGCCGTAGCCCCCATCATAACCGGGCCATCCCCAGCCAAGGCCATAACCCAGTCCAAATCCCAGTCCGCCCCAGCCCCCACCATAATAGTTATAGTGATAGTTTTTGTGATTATTACCGAGATTCCAGTTGCTATGGTTCCAGTTGCTATGGTTCCAGTTGCCGTTATTCCCATTTCCGTGGAATTGCTGATGGTTACCATTCAGGTGATGATGATTGAAGCCTTGATTCCCCAAGTGATTGGAATGGCCTGCCAGCAAGGAGCCAGGGTGACCAGCTGTTACCGATCTCACGTGATCCGCGTGATGCTGCGTCAAAAAACGTTGGTTCGACAGATTGTTTGACTGTAGCGAGGCGGTACGAACGGAAGTTCCAACTCCGTTCAAGGCGCGATTTGTTCCTGCATGATGAGCGTGATTTGTTCCCACGTGATGAGCGCGATTTGTTCCCACGTGATGAGCGTGATTTGTTCCCGCATGATTGGCAAGAAATCGTGGTCCGGTTTGTGAAGATCTTCCTGGGAGGGAAACCCCCTGATTCATCCCGGTTCGGTGGACGGCAGTCCCACCACCCGGTTGAATCGCATGATTCCGATGAAAGCTTGTGGCGTTCTGATGCTGCAAGCCAATATTTTGCGGGTGATTGGTCGAGGTGGGGTTTCCAATTCG
>CAMBQP010000207.1 GCA_945869955.1 Schlesneria paludicola DSM 18645 | reverse complement strand
CCACGAAAGTGTCCCGGCCGGATCGCCCCTTCCAGAATTTCTGACAGTCCCTGCACTTCGACGAACGTCCGGAATCCAGCGGGGTAAATGACATCCACCGTAGGATAAAAAATCAAATCGGCTCCGGCCTGACCACAAATCTTTAAGTCTTGTTCGCGAGGTCTGGGATATCGCTGGAAATCTTCTTGAGGGCCAAACTGAGTTGGATTCACAAAAATACTGACCACTACTAGGTCCGACTCGGTCCGGGCTCGTTCGATGAGGCTGACATGTCCTGCATGCAGCGATCCCATCGTCGGAACGAAACCAATCGATTTCCCGGATTGACGTGCCGCGAGAATCCGATGACGAATTTCCACAAGGGTTTCTGCCACAGCAGGTGTTGGCGAATGGAGAGAAGTTGTTGTCATCGGAATGAATAATTCTTATTGTTTTTGTCGAAGTCGCTATCCGTCAAATTCGGATTGATTTTCAAGTCGCTGTAAAAGTACTCTTCGACAAGAGGCGGTTCCTTTTCTTGTGCGGATGGGAAGCCGAGTTGCTGAACACCGATCGCCAAGCCGGTTTTGTCTTCAATCCACAGTCGTGTCGTATGATACTTAAATTCCTTGGCGGGTTTTGCATGACTCGCTTCATAGATCGTGCAGAGCTGACCCGAGAGGGGAAGTTTTGCATCCGAACGTTGCTGGACCGTAGTCCCTGCTAATTTTGCTTCTGCTTCCCATTGGGTGATCACTTTATTCAGCATGTTGCGGATCCCAATCGACGTGATCGGATATTTATTTTCCGCTAAGGCATCTGTTCCGCTGGGGGCCAGTGAAATGACGCCGATAATAGCCTTGAAGCCCGCTTCACGGACGAGCAGGTTGTTGTTGTATTGCCCTTTTACAAACAGAACCTCGCGTCCAGGATGATTGTCGACGTATTTCAGGTAAACACCAAATGGATCTTCGCGTAGCTTGAGTTTCATTGTTGTTTTCAGCAGCTTCTTCCCGATGAGCTCGCGTTTGCTGAACGTACCTTCGTAGTCTCGAATCTCTTTCAGTGGCTTGAGTGCCTCGTAAGCCTTGTTCAAAGGGAGGGCGAGAGGGTGTGATTTGTCAATCGTTGGTTTTTCGCTGGTAGCCGCTTTGGTCGACTCAGGCACGGCGGGTTCCGCTCCGGTTTGCGCCGAGCAAGGGATCGCACTGATCGTGGCAACGACCAGAACGCTGCACAATCTCGTGGTCCAAAAAACCATCCGGCGATTTCCGCTGACATTCCGTGGCATGAGAACGATCCTTCCAAATCGGCAACGCGGTTCTCACCTCGTCCAAGTGCATGGTTCAGAGAAGCCGCAAATCCAACTCTAGACATTATCCGATGGTTTCTGATCGAGCAAACCCAAATTCAAGTCGTGGTGGGTTGTTCCCGATTCGTCGCACGAGTCGGGCTGTCAATCAGGGGCGGGATGGTGATAAGCTTTATTTGCCGTGACAGCGTCATCGAATGGTCAACGAACTGCATCCTGAAGGAATTTTGATTGTCGGCAACGACCCCCACCGCCCCCGCCGAACGCATCATGAATTTGGAGATGGCGGTCGCTCATCTCCAGCATGAATTGGAACAGATGCACGCGGTGCTGCTGGCTCTCCAGACCGAATTAAAAACCGCCCGCGATCAGGTTTCGAAGCTCGAACGACGAATCGTGCTGGTGCAAGAGGGTGAGGACAATCGGAATCTGGATGACGAACGACCGCCCCACTATTAAGATGGGTTTTCGCGTGTTTGGAATGCTCGCGATCATCGGTTCCTGATCCCCTCGGGCAGAGACGATCGCTTCCCTTTCAGCCAGCGGATCCGGCGGCGGATTCACCGGAACGGAGCAGGTTTCGAATCAGGGTCAGTCGTTGTTCGAGCATCTGTTGAGCCTGGTTGGGGTCATCGCCATACGCCATCACCGTGCAGATTGGCCACCCGGATTCGATTCGTACCCCCGCAACGGGGATATCTGCCAAAAAAGGGACCTGCCAGGGGTCAGAGCCTGGTAACCAGTCGCTGAGGTCCGGAGCAGTCATCGAGGACGACGCGTACAGGATTTGCTTCACAACGACGGCGTGTCCCGGTTGACCGCTGGTCATTTCCGGATTCAAAAACGACCGTCCGCTCGCCAATTCGAGCACTTCGACCGAGGCGGTGTATCGTGGATTCACTTCGGTCAACCAGACGGAATCTCCGTCCAGTCGAAAGTCGAGACCGACAAGTCCCCGCAGTCCAGGAGCATGCCGGGCGAGGGTTCTGGCCATCCGAATGAGCGTCCCCCGCGCCTGCCGAGGAAGGGTTTCCATGGGCCCGAACGAACCGCAATAGAAATAGAGCGTTGGGGGTTGCGAGTGGGGCGACGCGTCCAGTTCTTGTGAAGCCCCGAGCCATTCCACGTGACCGTTGTCGATGCGAAACATGACAGAGAGTCCCAATCCGCTGGCCGGGGCTTGAAAATAGTGTGGTTCCGGGAACGGGTTGCTGGCGGCGTCCCGGTTCCACTTTCGAATCAATCGACCCCCGGCACTCGCCAACGGCTTTTGTAACCATCCCTCATCCAGGGCTGGTGGAGTTGACTGGCTGACGACATCCAGTGTTGGCAACCGATGCTGGCGAAGGATTTCCGACAGCCAAAAGGGGTCGCGGACTTGTTTGAGTGGATCGGGTGGTGATCCCCATAACGGGCCAGCATTCGGGGCTTGGGACAGCATTTGCTCGATCACGTCTGGGTGATTTTCGAGAGCGCCGGTATAAAACCAGCCGTCGGCCTGCACCTGCACCACATCCTCGGGAAAGCTGTCGGGATAGTGACGAGTCGGAATGACTTCGGCGGTCGCTTGCAAATCAAGGTCGGCGAAAATATCGGCGCAAACCGGTTGCCAGCCAGCCCGTCGAACCGAATCGGCAGCCGCTCTGGTACTCCCTCCAAGAATGAGCATGCGTCGTTGAGACATATTTCGGCAAGCCTTGTCTGCCACAGGATTACAGTCCTCGTCAGGTCCTGGTTTTTCCTTTGGGGCGAGTAACTGGAAAATGAACGAGTGAATGTGGTATCACATTGGTTCGTTCTGTGGCAGTGTGCTGCGGGATTTCGGTCGCAGGATCGAGCTCGCCTCCTCACCGGAGGGCCAGAGCGGTTGGTCTGAAGTTACTTTGTTAGAGGATTACAGCATGTCATTTTTCGTTGGTGAAGCTCTGTCCGGTGAAGGCAATGAGATTGCTCACATCGACCTGTTGATCGGAGACAAGTCGGGTCCTGTCGGCGTCGCATTTGCCAATGCACTCGCCAATCAAAGCCATGGTCACAGCAACCTGCTGGCCGTTTTGACCCCGAACTTGGCCGTTAAGCCAGCGACCGTGATGATCACCAAGGTCACGATCAAGGGTGCCAAGCAAGCCGTACAGATGTTTGGTCCAGCCCAGTACGCTGTTGCCAAGGCCGTTGCTGACTCGGTTGCCGAAGGGGTGATTCCCAAGGATCAGGCAGAAACGCTGTGCATCGTTTGCGGCGTCTTCATTCACTGGGAAGCGGCTGACGACAAGAAGATTTTCCAATACAATTACGATGCCACCAAGCTCTCGATCGCCCGTGCGATGAAGAGTGAGCCCAGCGTCAGCGAAATGATCGCTCATAAGGATACCGCCAAGCATCCGTTCTCGGGTGTTTGAGCTACGGTTGCCAGCCGTTTTGTCCTTTTGATTGCTGGCAACATTGTTCTTGCCTGAATAAAACCTCAAGCCCACAGAATACGATTCTGTGGGCTTGAGGCCATTTCATAGAAAATCTTGACGAACATGAAAAAGATTCTGATTCAATTGGATACGGATTCGCTTCCCAGTACCTTCGACCGTGTTGTCGCCATTGATGCGGGGGTGGACGAGTTATTCAGTTATGGCGGTGTCACACCGGAAAATGTCGAATCGCTCGTTCACGGTGCGATCTTTACGCGCAAACCTTCGGATCTGGCCAATACCGCAATTTTTGTTGGCGGAAGCCAGGTTGCTGCGGGGACCGCTTTGTTGCAGGCGGTCAGAAAGGCAATGTTTGGGCCGTTCAAGGTTTCGGTCATGATGGACTCGAACGGGTCCAACACGACGGCCGCCGCCACGGTCCTCGCCGCCGCCCGTCACCTGGATCTGGCGAATACGACCGCCGTCGTGCTGGGGGGGACGGGGCCAGTGGGGAGTCGCGTGGCCCAACTGCTGCTCAGTCAGGGTGCCACCGTGCGGCTCGTTTCCCGTTCGCACGAAAGATCCCAAACGACCTGTGAAACGCTCGCCAAAGTCGTCGAGGCCAGCCGCTTGACGGCCCATGAATCCACCTCCGAGTCGAGTTTGCAAGCGGCCTGCGCGGGGGTTGATCTGGTGGTCGCCGCTGGGGCAGCGAAAACTCAGCTGATTTCGGCTCATCAATTGGCGGCGATTTCGTCGCTTCGGCTCGCGATCGATTTGAACGCGGTTGCTCCCTTGGGGATTGAAGGGATTGAAGTGATGGACAAAGGCCGAGACCAGAGGGGCGTGCTGGTTTATGGTGCCGTTGGAGTGGGTGGGTCGAAAATGAAAATCCATCACGCCGCGATTCAGCGACTCTACGTGAAAAACGATCAGGTACTGGATACCGCCTCAATTTTTGAATTGGGGCAATCTTTGGCATGAGGGATTCAATCGTTTTGAACCTGAATTCGTACTGATTCCAAAACGAGTTGTTGACGCCATCGAATTTGGTCGAGAAAATGATACGGATTCGATTTTGTAGGAGAGTTGGCCTTTGGGTCGACCGGCAGATTTTGCCGAAAGGGGTTCCGTCATGCGCCGGCTTGCCTGTTTCACCATCGTTCTGTCCGTTGGTCTGCTATCCCCCCTCAATTCCTACGCCCAGTTTGGTGGTACGAGTAATGCCGGTGGGGCATCACGTACCGGTTCCATGGGTGCAGGTGGTGGTGGTGGTCTGAATGGCGGTGGCTTCGGTGGAAGTTCGATGGGTGGTCAAGGTGGCGGTTTCGGTGGCGGTTTCGGTGGACAGGCGGGAGGTCAAGGTGGCGCATTCGGCGGTCAGGCAGGAGGTGCCGGTGGTGCATTCGGCGGTCAGGCAGGGGCGACTGGTGCGAACGGCATGAATAACCAGCAAGGTCAAGGTTTTCTGGGTCGTAATACCAACCAAAACCAATTTCTGGGCCGCAATCTGCAGGGACAGGGGCAAAACGGGGGGGCTCAAATTGGTGCGGGAAATCGCCGAGCTGGTGGCAATCGAGGTGGTAACAACCAAAATAATATGATGAATAATCAGCAAGGGCAGGGTCAGGGTGGCATGGGAGGTGCCGGAAAGGCGCCCGTTGTCATTCGCGCTCGCCAGAAAATTGCGTTTGAGCATACTGCCCCTCATTTGCCGACCGTCTCTGTCAAACTGGAGACTCGTCTCAACAAAATGACAGCACTCAAATCCTCGAATCTGAATCTGAGTGTCGGTTCGGCTGGTGAACTGGTGCTCAAAGGGGAAGTCGCCAACCTCGAACAGGCCAAGCTCGCAGAGAACTTGGCTCGATTAGAGCCCGGTGTCCGGACGGTGCGAAACGAATTAACCTTTCCTGAAGCCGCGCCTGGAAAATAGCTGCACTGGAAAAAATGTGTTCCAATAGACGATTTTCCGGTTCAATCCTCGCGAGCATCAGACCCCATCCCCTTTCAGGATCTCTGTGACAACTCGACCGCTCACATCCGTCAGGCGAAAATCCCGTCCGTTATAACGGTAGGTCAGCTGATCGTGGTGCAGACCCATGCGGTTGAGAATCGTGGCATGCAGATCATTGACGCTAACTCGGTCAATTAAGGCCTTGTGGCCGATTTCATCCGTTTCGCCGAAAAGCGTGCCTCCTTGGACTCCTCCCCCGGCAAACCAAGTGGTGAAGGCGTGGGGATTATGATCGCGGCCAGTTCCCCCCTTTTGCACCAGTGGCAGCCGACCAAACTCGCCCCCCCAGATAATCAGCGTCTCGTCCAGCATTCCCCGCTCTGCCAGATCGGTCAGCAGTCCGGCGATCGGTTGATCGGTCTCACCCGCGAACCCGGCGTGGTTTCCCGCGATATTGGCATGCCCGTCCCAGCTCCGCTCGTTGTCCATTCCGCCAGAAAAAATCTGGACGAACCGGACACCCCGTTCTACGAGCCTCCGGGCGGTAAGGCACTGTTTGGCAAAATGCGTACACTTGGGATTATCGAGTCCATACAATTGCTGGGTCGATTCCGATTCCTTGGTGAGGTCGAGTGCTTCCGGAGCCGCCATTTGCATTCGGTATGCCAGCTCGAAAGACTCGATTCGTGCCGCCAGTTCGGATTCAGTGGGGTTGCGATCGAGATGCTGCCGGTTCAGCTTGCTGAGCAGGTCGAGTTGTGATCGTTGTTGGGGATCGGAAAGGTCGCTTGCCCTTCTGAGGTTTTCGATGGGGTCACCCTGAGGCTTCAGGGCGGTCCCCTGAAAAACGCTGGGAAGAAAACCCGCTCCCCAATTTTGTGCGTGTCCCTTGGGGATCCCTCGACCGAGTGTGTCATACATCACCACGAAGGCGGGGAGGTTCTGGCTTTCGCTTCCCAGGCCATAGGTCACCCACGACCCCACACAGGGGAATCCCTGTCGTGACATCCCCGTATTGATGCGGAATAATGCCGGCGAGTGATTGTTCGAGTCGGTCCAGCAGGAATAAATAAAGGCCATTTTATCGACGTGTTTGGCCATCTTGGGGAAGATTTCACTGACCCAGGCGCCCGATTCGCCATGTTGCGCGAATTGAAAGGGGGATTTCATCAGCGGACCCCCCTGCCCTGCAAAGAAACCGGTGGTCTGATCAAAGCCGGCCAAATCCTTGCCGTCCCGTTTTTCGAGTTCGGGCTTATAGTCCCACGTGTCGACTTGTGAGGGACCCCCGTTCATAAAGAGCCAGATCACCGATTTGGCCTGTCCCGGAAAATGACCCGGATGAGGTGCCAGCGGATTGGTGCTGGTTCCCACTGCGGCGTTAGCCAGTCTGCCTTCCTGCGCTAACAGGCCGGCCAGCGCCAGCGATCCGAAACCGCTGCCGGCGCGCTGGAGAAAATCGCGTCGTGACGCAAATTGGTCTGAGGGGGTAGCGAAAAGGGAATTCAACATGGTGGTACTCACGGTATCGCGGCTGGGAGTGGAACCCGTTTCCATCGACAGGGATTATAGCCTTTTTGCCTACTTCGATCATAGTGATCATGGGTTGTTGTCGAGTTGCCCCGGTCACGAATTTTCGGGGACTGCCAGGAATTCTGACCGAACGCTACACGACTCGCGAGCGGTTGATTACCATCCGCAGACAAGACTTGAATTCGCAACAGCTGTTTTGATGGAGATGGTGATGACCAACCGACCCTCGATTGTCCTCAGTGCGTTTGCTGATGAGGCTGCGAATACCAAAACCGCAGTGGAACAACTGTCGGTCCTCGCGGCCCTGGGGCTCAGCTACTACAGCCCTCGTTTTGTGGATGTGATGGGAATTGGGAAGGTCAAACATGTCACGGAACTGGAAGTTGACGAACTGGCGCGCCTGAAACGGATGCACGCTGATTATGGGATGCGGGTTGCCAGCATTGGATCGCGGCTGGGTAAAGTGAAGCTGCTGGATGTCGCAGATGGCAGCCATAACAAATTTGTTCCAGATCAGGAATATCATCAGACCGATGTCGCCATGACGATTCAGGCGGCGCATGCGCTGGATGCCAAGCTCATTCGAGGCTTTTCGTTCTATCATCCTAAGGGAGAGGACCCTGCCAAGTATGTCCAGCAGGCCGCCGACCGACTGGGGCCGATTGTTGAGCTTTGTGCTCAGGCCGAATTGGTCTTCGGGCTTGAGGTCGAAGCGAATCTGGTGGGACAGAACGGGCGGATGCTGGCGGCCTTGGCCAAGGCGGTGGGCCGCTCGAATCTGGTTTGTATTTTTGACGGCGGAAATATTTCGTCGCAAAATCTGTCGCCACTGGATTGCCTCGCCGAGTACAAGGCGATGCGGGATTATCTGGGCTGGATTCACATTAAAGATTATCGCGTCGATCCCAATCTCAAATGGACGGGGGTCGTGGACGAGGAGCGTCTGAAAAATTTTGTACCGTGTGATGCGGGTGATTCAGGGCACGAACTGATCCTGCGTGATTTACGACATCACCTTCCCCAGTTGTCCGAGCGGATGGTAAAACTGGGGGCACCGGGAATGATTCTCGAATTGGAACCACATCTGAAAGGTGGGGGCCAGTTTGGTGGCTTCAGCGGACCTGACGGGATGGGAGTTGCCGTCCGGTCGCTCTGCCGAATGTTAGACTATCTGCAAATCGATTATGATTTACGGGGATTTGACGCCATCCGCTCTGCACGCGGATTTTGATCGGCAAGCGGTTCGGGCTGTTGTTTGTTCGCTACTCATTTCGGAGCACACCATGACTTCAAGACGTTCTTCGGTGCGAATCTGTTGTGTTTTCTGTGCGGTTCTCAGCGGAATTTTCTGTCTGATCCTGTCGAGGGGCTCGTTTTTGGCACAGGCGGCAGCCCAGGATCTTCCTGCGGTGGAAAACCGTGCCGCTGAGGCCAAAACTCCCAATCCCGAGCAGACCGAAATAAACCCCAAGGAGGCCAAAGCGGCCGAAATCAAAGCGAAAGAGAAAGAGCGATACCAGACTCGCAAAAACCACGATCCCAACGGCCAGGGGAAATTTTATCTGGGGCGTGAAATCGCCATGGTGATGACGTTTCATGGAGCTCCCTGGTTAGAGCGTCCCGAGCGGGAGGAAGAAGAGCGACTCAGCGAACTGGTGCGGGAACTGAAGTTGCAGCCGGGCCAGGTTGTCGCCGATGTGGGGGCAGGCTCGGGGGTCATCACCATGATGATGGCTCATGAGGTAGGTCCCACGGGGAAGGTGATGGCGGTTGACATCCAGCAAGAGATGCTGGATCTGCTCGGCGACAAACTGAAAAACCGTGACATTCAAAACATTGAATTAGTATTGGGTGAGGAAAAATCACCCAAGCTCGACCCCGCCAGCATTGACTTGGCCTTGATGGTCGATGTCTATCACGAGTTTGAATATCCGTATGAAATGATGCTCGAACTTTCGCAGGCACTGAAGGTGGGGGGGCGGATTGCGTTTGTGGAATATCGCCGTGAAGATCCTCAGGTTCCCATCAAACTGGTCCACAAAATGACCGAAGCACAGGTGAAAAAAGAGATCGGGCAGGCCGAGTTTGGCTTGAAGTGGAAAGAAACGATTCGAACTTTGCCACGTCAGCACATCGTGGTGTTTGAGCGGGTCGAAAAGTAACTCTTGCGGTGATTCGTCGGATCGGCGAAAACAAAATGGGAAATCGTCCGGTCAAAGAGCGGCAAGAGAATCCGTTTGGTGGGGCCGGTGATTTTCTTAACCGGCTCACCCAATTGGGAGAATCTCGTCGGATCGCGAGAAAAACAGACTCGCTTTTCGAGTCTGCAACGGCGACGCCAAAGCGGACAGAAGTCATGGATGACGGTGAATTGAGAGAGTTTCATGGATAAGAAGCCTGGTCTGTTGCCATTCGTATTGCTGCTGGGGATTTATCTGATCCTGGCTGCAGTGCTTCCCGCTGCCGATGATGAAGTTTATTACTGGAGCTGGTCGAAAGATCTGCAGTGGAGTTACTTTGATCATCCGCCGATGACGGCCGTGCTGATCCGACTGTCGACGGCGATTTTCGGGGATTCGATTTTTGGATTTCGAGTTCCCGCCTGCATCGCCTCGGCCTTTGTGGTGTATGTCATCAGCCGACTGACCCCCTTGAAACCGCTGGTTTGGGGAGTGATTCTCAGCCCCCTGTTCACAATTGGTGCGGTACTGATCACACCCGACTCGCCGCTAATGATGTGTTGGGCCGCGTACCTCTGGTGGTCTGTCGCGCTGCACCGTCACTTGACCCCTGGCCCTGATCAAGGGGCCTCCACGGCGGTTCCGCTCCGTTTATGGCTGATCGGCGGCGTAATTCTTGGCTGTGGGGTGCTGAGTAAGTACACCATGGGACTTGCTGTACCGGTGGGGTTTCTCTGTCTGCTCTTGTCGCGGCGGCCGCCGAAAAAGTGGCTATCCGGGTATCTATTGCATGGAGTGGTGGCATTTGTCGTCGCCTCGCCGATTTTGATTTATAACATCCAGCAAAATTTTGAGCCGCTGTTATTTCAGTGGCGGCATTCGGCACAGCAAACGCCGAACGCGTTGCGTTCGATTGTGGAGTTTATTGGGGTTCAGATCCTGCTGTTTGGAACGATCCCTTTCTTCTTGTTTCCCTGGGTGATTGCTCACTTTCGCCGTCTCTGTGATGATCCTCGATTGCGGGTTTGCACCTGTTTTTATGCAGTTCCGCTGGCGTTTTTCCTCTATAAATCGACTCAGGCCCGTTTAGAGGGGAACTGGGCACTGGTCAGTTTCGTCTCGGTCTGGCCTGTGGCTGCCGAGTGGTTTCAAACGGTAAGGACATCCCGATTCTGGCGGCGATCGACCATTTTGGCATTTACCCCCCCTGCCCTGGCGGTCTTAGTGATCTGCGTTCATTTGCTCTGGCCGATTTCCTGGATCCCCCCGAAGCTCGATCGAGTCTACCGGCAGTTTGCCTTAAAAGAGGCGACACAGCAGGTGGCCGAGAAGATTCGGGCATTGGGTGAATCGATTCCGATTTATACGGATTCCTATCAAATGACTGCCTGGTTGCGGTTTCAATCACTTCCGGCTCAGCAAATCGACGGAGTCTCTCCACGTGCAAGCCATTACACCCGGCCATCACGAAAATTGACGGATGTTGATCGGGCTTACGTCGTGACG
This sequence comes from Schlesneria paludicola DSM 18645, assembly GCA_945869955.1. Lineage (GTDB taxonomy): Bacteria > Planctomycetota > Planctomycetia > Planctomycetales > Planctomycetaceae > Schlesneria > Schlesneria paludicola_B. The sequence continues at coordinate 433 of CAMBQP010000207.1, read as the reverse complement.
AATCGAGAATTAAAGCCAGAATTCACGGGCGGTTTCAGCCCACCCGACTTGATTGCGACCGTTCCGATTTCGGTGCGAGGTGAAGCCGAGAACCAACTGAATATCAGGCTCTATACGCGACAGAAGAAAGCCAGCAACGAGACTGAGGCGGGCGTCGATCGAGGTGAATAAACGGGCTTAGCAGTCTGTTGAAAAACAAGGACGGGCTCGGACCCAAATCAGAAATCCACTTGAATAAGACACAGTGCGAGGTGCCTAGTATCTTGAAAATCCGAGCAATAATGTGATGATAGAACAGTTTCCGTAAGCGTCAATCGATCGCGACAAGATGCCTGGTTGCGATCATCGGCTTGTAGATCGTCATGCCTGGGAACTTCGAGTTCGTGGGACAGCTGGATCGCAAGCCGTTTCATTTCAAACCCGAACCGTCGCT
>CAMBQP010000206.1 GCA_945869955.1 Schlesneria paludicola DSM 18645 | reverse complement strand
TTACCCCATGGTATGGGATACAGAAAAATCATCACCATCAAAACAGCAGACTACCGAATTTGACGTAACCCCAAGCTGGATATAAGGCAGTGCCATTCGGGTCAGGTATCATCAACACAATTCCCAAGCTCTCTTGCCATCGGCATATTTGATTTGTATCGTAATTTAAAGAATGCCGAACAAGGCATTCAACACGGACGCCGAGTACGTCGCCCGTCAATTTTTTCGTGAGGTCACAAATTTCCGAATCCCCTACACGATTGGTCGAAACACAATTACCACCTCCAGCAAATCGCTCGTCGGACCAGGACGCTTCCAGTGGAACGCCGGTGGATGGTTTGGTTCGTCCCTTGGCGGTTCCGCTTGGATGATTGTCACCTCATGCTTTCTGGTTTTCCATAATCAACCGACATTGGCGCTGGTTCCGGCCGGCGGTTTTGCTATTGTTCTGTTTGCTTCACTATTGCTCTGGACACGTCGGTGCCGGATCTATCCGTTTCCCGCCTTGATGGCGCTACTTGGATTGCTGGCAATTGCAATTGCATGCGTCTCGATCGTCGTTGCATCGTATGGCTCGCCTGCGGCTCTTGTTGCAATGAACTGGCCCGTATCGATTTGGCCGACTGTTCTTGTGTGTGCGATTGCGCCCGGGTTGATGATTTGGTTCCTCTTCCTCGAACGATCCGTAACCGCTTCCCAGCAAATACGATGGGATTACAAGGTCATATACATTAACAAACTGGTTGGCGAAGCGGAGGATCATGATGGCATTGTCAGCGGGTTCGAGAACGGCCTCAAGAAACTTGGTGACGACGGTTGGGAATTGTGCCTAGAGGTCAACGGCGGTGTTGTCTTGAAACGACCGCGGTGAGATCGGTAGCACGATCTTGCATTGCTTTTTGTACATGAAATGCCCCAAAGATAGGTATACTGGCGGTTCGAGCCGCTTTGCTTCGATCGCGTCTAACGAACCCATGCGCGACGAACAAAGCGGTGGACCGGAGTTGCCGGCCCATAAAAAGCGTCAGGACTCGTTGTCATTGAATGAGGTCGGATTTCTGACGCGAGGGCGTCCTCTGGGTCGCACAGTGGACTGCAAGCCGAATCGTTTGACGGTCGATTCCACCCATTCAAGATTCCCGAAGGGACATCCGCTCTTGGCCGAGTCGCGGACGGCCGATATCTCCTTTTCGGTGAGCGGTTGGTTGACCCGTTCGTTCCAGCCTCGGGGGCGAGGAATCGGCCAAGAGGAGAGTAAGGGGGGTTTTGGTTTGGGTTTCTGGTTCCAGTGCCAAAGGGATCCCCAACGCCACTCTTCGGCTCGGGAAACGAAATCCGCTCGCAGCGCGTTCCGCTCCACATATCGGCAGACGGTGAGGAAGTGTTCGTCATCCTGGATCGGAAAACTTTTGAATCGCCGCTGATACACATGCCCCTCGCCGGATGTGTGGTCATGAGCGTGAGAGCGGATGGTATGCGTCGCGGTCACCCCGCGTAGAAATCGGCCCCTCTCACCGTCGAAGTTCGGACGCAAGACCAGATGCCAATGATTCGACATCAACTGAAAGGAGAAAACCGAAACATGGTATTCCCTCAGTCCTGCCGCCAAGATTCGCTCAAAAGCAGCATCATCGTCGTCTTTCCAAAAGATCTGCAGCCGGCCATTACCACATTGAGTGCATGGTATAACCCTCCCGCTTCATCTGCTCGTCTTGGTCGTGGCATCGAATCAGTCTAAGAAACTGGTATTTCGAAGTCAATGAGTCCTGACCCCTTTGAATTCTTCGGATGTGGATCACGTCGCCGAGTTTTTCGATGACCGAGATAGGAAATCACGCCAGGCGAGGCCCAGGGCGATGATTGCCAAGACGCCGATCGAAACGGATGTCCAAACGAAAAAAACAAGAAAGCCACTGCCGATTGGAACGGCATTCTTCCCGAGCATCACAGCGACGTAGCCGAGGTAACCAAAAGCGTCTGCCAACGAAACGAGGTATCCCAGGTTCCCACGATCACGCGTCAACGCGATCAACCTCTCGAAAATCGTCGTTTGAACCGCAACGTAGGGAAGATAGAGGCCCAACCCGACAAGCACCATAAATGTGAAGCCGTCACATAATCCCGCCTGAAGACAAAAAGGTGCTGCCAGCAAAAGGACCAGTCCCAACATCGAGATGCTCATCGCCACATGAAAGGCTCGACGATTGTCCTGAATGAACGCCGTCAAACCGTTGATCAGGAACACCGTTGCAGCGACGAGCATCTCTGACCGAGTGAATATCTCGGGGACGATCGTCAGACCCAGTCCACTCCAAATCTCCGCAGCAAAATCCGCACGAATGCTCCGGAGAATTGTGACAAGAGTGTATGCCGATACCAAAAAGACCAACCCACTTGCATGCCGACGAAAAAATTGCTTACGCGCGATTGAATCCAGCGGTAGACGTTCGCTTCGCGCCAAAACATCCTCAGGGTTCGGCGGTGGAACGTTCGCCAGCATCGCCACAAAGATTAAAAGGGGGACTGAAAACACGAGACCCGCTGCCGCTGGCATCCAAAACTCAGGCAGACCCAATTGGAGGAGCCATGAACCAACAGATTTCGTCACACCGTCGGCTAAAATGAAGCTGGCGCACAGGCCGGCAGTCAGCAGTTCTGTTTGGCGTCGCCCTTCGAGAACCCCAACAACAAGTCCAAAGACCATTCCAAGCGGCAAGCCATTCAAAAACAAAAATACAAAATTCCAGGGTGAGGCCACCAAGCCGAATAAAATGAGCGCGAATTCGGCGACGGCGATCAAGACGACGATCCGCGCAATTCGACGTTCGTGCGAGATTTCCGCGACCATTTTGATGCCGATGAACTTCGATGTCATATAGCCCAAGACCTGTGCAGTCACGATCACGGTTTTATAGTCCATGCCCCAGACGGTCATGTTTGCGTAAGAGGCCGCCGTGAACGGTTTGCGGAAACCATACATGCAAAAGTACGTTCCAAACGCCGCCACGGTCCACCAGAATGGTCCGAACCGAGAATTTGAACTCGACACAGAAACACTCACATTCGATTTGGATTGTTCCGCCATGTCTGTCGGTCTCTGTTACCAAGTGAATCTCTCTCGTCAACCTGTGATCGGTTGGCGAAAATCAAACCAAACGGAACTGATCTCCGAGGATCGTCCAGTTGGTTGTCAACGATGTTAGCCAACGAATGTGAAAAATTGGCGAGTAATCCCGCGGATCCTTGTCGTATTCGTGACGAAATGGGACAGTCGTGTTGTATGGGGAAGGTCGCTTGATGCGAGCAAACGGATTGACAGGAGGCTCACCATGAATTCGATTGGCAATGTCGTTGCCACACTGTTCCAATCTCGAGGTGATTCGGAATACGGTGGCGAAGGTGTTTCGCAGCGCGAACATGCACTTCAGGCGGCGCTGCTCGCGCAGCATGCGGGTGCCAACGAAGCTTTAGTCGCTGCTGCGCTGCTTCACGATATCGGCCACTTGCTTCATGATCTGCCTGATGACGCACCTGAACAGAGCATCGACGACGTGCATGAAAATCGGGCAGCGGCTTGGCTCACGCGTCACTTCGGCCCTCACGTTACGGAACCCGTGCGTTTGCACGTTGCTGCGAAGCGATATCTTTGTGCCGTTGATCCCGACTATTTGAATGAGCTTAGCCCACCTTCGGTGACAAGCCTGCGACTCCAAGGTGGGCCGATGTCGGCCAGCGAGATCGCGCAGTTTAGGACGTCTTCGCACTATTCATCCGCACTTCGCCTGCGTCGTTGGGACGACGCCGCGAAAGTCCCAAGCCTCGTGACTCCGTCAGTCGAAGAATTTGTTGAATTGCTCGACCGAGTCGCCATTTCGGAACCTCCCGTCCCCCTTGCCGCTCATGACAAGACGAATGAGGAATTGAGGAATGAATTGCCGTGAATCGAATGAAAGTGGCCATCGTCGGCGCTGGGATTGTTGGGTTGGCCAATGCTTGGTCTGCCGCGAAACGCGGTCATGAAGTCACGGTTTTCGATCGGTCAACCGTCGCTCGGGGTGCGTCCGTCCGAAATTTTGGGATGGTTTGGCCGATCGGCCAACCGACTGGCGGATTGCACGACATCGCCATGGATACCCGTGCGCGCTGGCTGGAATTGAGCCGCGCGTCTGGGCTGTGGGTCAATGCGTGTGGGTCAATCCATTTGGCGCATCGTGACGACGAGTGGGCGGTGGTCACAGAATTCGCCGCATGGTCGAAAGCGAACGGCAATTCTTGCCGACTTCTGACAGCATCGGAGGTTCTTCGAATGTCTGCCGGTGCAAATCCGGAAGGATTGATTGGCGGTCTATTCAGCGAAGCGGAACTTTGCGTCAACCCACGAACTGCAATTGCTGAGCTTGCCAAGTGGCTCGCGGGCACGTTTGGCGTTCAATTCGAATTCGGTTCTGCCGTCAAAGCGGTCGAAGACGATCAGCTTTTAATGGCTGACGGACGAGCATTTGTAACGGATCGGGTTGTCGTGTGTGGTGGAGCCGATTTCGAGACACTTTTCCCGGAAGTCTTCACAACAGCGGGTTTGACTCGCTGCAAGCTGCAAATGCTGAGAACGGTAGCGCAACCTGACTCGTGGTGGATCGGTCCCCATTTGGCCAGTGGGTTGACGTTGCGTCACTACCGCAATTTCGATGTCTGTAAAAGCCTCGCGCAGCTGCAGTCCCGTATCGCCCAAGAAGCACCAGAACTGGATCGCCTCGGAATTCATGTGATGGCATCACAGAACGAGTTTGGCGAGGTGATTTTGGGGGATTCTCACGAATACGACGATCAGATTTCGCCGTTCGACAAAGTGCAGATCGATGATTTGATTTTGAGTGAATTGCGAAAAGTCATTCGTCTACCGGTTTGGACGATTGCCGAACGTTGGAATGGAATCTACGCAAAAAACCCGCGAGGGCCGTTGTTCCTCAAGGCACCGCATCCGAATGTCCGTATCTGCACGGCGACCGGCGGTGCTGGCATGACAATGTCGTTTGGATTGGCGGAACGAGTTTGGGAGGACTGGGATCTGACCATGAACTCCGATTTTGACTTCAACAAAAGGTTATCATGACAATCGCATCGTACTCCCCTTTACAAGCAGTCATCTTGGATTGGGCAGGAACCACGGTTGACTTTGGCAGTCGAGCACCCACACGTGTGTTTATCGAGGTTTTTCGCCGCTACGGAATCGAGATCACTGTCGCCGAGGCGCGCGGGCCAATGGGTCGCGCGAAACGCGATCACCTGGTCGCGATCTTGCAACTGCCCCGGATCACTTCCGTTTGGGAAAAAATTCACGGGAACAGCCCCAACGACGCGGTGATCGATCGACTCTATGAAGAGTTCCTGCCGCTGCAAATGCAAACGCTCAGCGACCATGTCGACTTGATTCCTGGCACGATTCAGTCGGTGTCCGCATGCCGAGAACGTGGATTGAAAATTGGATCGACAACCGGATACACTCGAGAATTGATGGATTTCGTGTGTCCACTCGTCGCCGCGAATGGGTACGAACCCGATACTTTGGTCTGTTCTGGCGACACGAAATCCGGGCGCCCGGCACCTTGGATGATTTATCGCGCAGCGGAAAATCTTGGTGTCTATCCGATGCGAAACGTTGCAATCGTCGACGATACTCCGGTCGGGATTGAAGCGGGCCGCAACGCTGGAGCTTGGACGATCGCCGTCACAAAGACGGGTAACGAATTCGGACTCTCTAAGTCTGAATTGGCGGCCTTGTCCCAGTCGGACATCGATCGGCTCGAAGAATCCGCTCGAGCAACGCTTGGTGCGGCAGGTGCGCATTTCATTATCGATGGGATTGGTTCGCTTCCCCCAATTCTGCGAGAGATTGATCGAATTCTCGCGTCGGGCGTCGATCCGAATGGTGCTGCAACGTTTCAATTGCGGTAGGTGCCATTGAATTTGTACCGCAAGTTACGCCAAAACGGATTTCTCATGGGGAAATCATTCAGGCGACAGCAGGCCGGACATCGCATAGTCAAGCGCCGTAGCGGTCTACCAACACTGTAAAGTTAACGAAAAGTTAATATTTTGCACATATTTTCCAAACGTGTGAGGATTACACCTAATACTAATAGAGACAAGGGCGTCCCGGCTCTGATTGTCGCAGAGCTGACGGGCGGTCGTGGTGTCGAGTCATCTGAAAGGAAGTGGCCAGTGATTTCATCGAATTTGTCTTCGGGTCAAAGACGCAAGTTGCCTCGAGGGTTTACACTGATTGAACTGCTGGTGGTGATTGCCATCATCGCGGTCTTGATTGCCTTACTTTTGCCGGCCGTGCAGCAAGCGCGAGAAGCCGCTCGGCGGACACAATGCAAGAACAATTTGAAACAGTTCGGATTGGCGCTGCACAACTACCATGACGTGTTTCTGGTGTTCCCTGGGGGGACCAACGGCTCTGGATGCCGATCGTCGAGTGCGTGTCCAACAGCGACGACTTCGCGGAGTCGCGTCAGCGCTTTTGTTCCACTCCTTCCGTACTATGACCAAGCCGCTCTCTCGGCCCAGTACGAAGCCGCTCAATCGGCACCTTGGAGTGGAAATCCTTACTGGACGATTCAAATTACGGTATTGCGTTGTCCATCGGATTCAAACCGACGAACGTCTGATCCGAATAACCAGGCGATGGCGAACTACATGTTTTGCAGTGGTGACAGTAGCCGATTGATGTGCTCGGTGGACGAACTGAGCGACGGTCGGAATTGCCGCGATCCGCGTGGCTTATTTGGCCAGCAATCGAGATCGTCAATGAGTGACATCACGGATGGTTCCAGCAACACGATTGCAATGTCCGAGCACGTGACGCCACGGGGCGAAACAGACCTCGGGCGGATTGCAAACAACGGTGGTGCTCCGACAGACACACCAGCCAACTGCCGATCTCTCTTCGTCAACGGCAACTATACGGTTCCGGTCAATGGAGACAACGGCATCCAGGGTGGCCGGTGGAATGATGGAGCAAGCTTGTTCAGCCGCTTCAACACGATGATTCCTCCGAACGGTCCGAGCTGCCTCGAAGCTGCAACGCACTGGGCGGGCGGGATGCACACTGCCTCAAGTCGTCACGTGGGAGGGGTTCACGCTTTAATGGCCGATGGATCAGTCAGATTCATTAGCGAGAACATTGATGCAGGAAATCAAGCCGCTATCGAAGTCGTGATTGGCGCAAGTCCCTACGGTGTTTGGGGTGCGTTGGGTACGAAGAACGCCTCGGAAGTCTTCAGCGATTTCTAAATTATTTAACAACAACTTGCGGTACGCTGGTCTTGACAATTCGTCGACTCAAGGGCGACGGCTTTCGTCGCCCTTGATCGTTAAGGAATTTACTCCGATGGAATTGATCGTTCGCCGAATCAAGTCACACACGACATTTGTTAGCTGGCTGATGATTTGCCTTGCGATCGTTTCGCAAGTCGGTTGTTCTGCGTCGCAAGACAAGTGGCAAAAGCAGCGTCCGTCTGTTTTCCCGGCCTCGGGGATTGTGACGCAAGCGGGAGAGCCTCTTGAAAATGCGTTGGTCGTGTATCACTCTCCCGATGGAAAGCTTTCGGCGCAAGGGAGGACGGACATCGAGGGCAATTTCGTTCTGACGACTTTCGATCATCATGATGGCGCGGTTGCTGGATTGCACAAAGTCGCAATTACGAAAACCGAGTACGTCGAAAAGAAGACAAGTTACGATACGCCCGATGAACCAGCCATCGCGAAAGTTGCGAAGCAACTTTTGCCAGCGAAACTGTCTCGACCGGAAACGTCAGGATTGACTGCTGAGGTCACTGAGGCGGGGCCAAATACACACACATTCGATATCACCGACGAATGAGATCTTCTCGAGACACTGGGGTGAATTCATGAGTGAACATCGAAAAACGCGGTCCGACTTGTCTCAACTGTCCGACTTGTCTCAACCGGTGAAGAAAGTTGCGCGTCGGACCTTTCTCAAAACGGCCTCGGCGGGGGTCGCCACTTGGGGAGTGTCACCATATATTGTCCCCGCCTCTGCATTCGGCGCCAATGAGCGGATCGTTACTGGACATATCGGAACCGGTGGTCGGGGATGTAGTCTATTGCAAGGGCATCTTCGGAATGCGGCGATTGTCTGCGATGTTGACCAATCGCATCTGGCCGACGCAGTCAAGCTTTGTCATGATGCTGGCCAAACTGTTGACGCGGTTTCTGACTACCGGCGGCTGCTCGATCGCAGGGATGTGGATGTCGTCATCGTTGCGACCCCGGATCATTGGCATGCCATGGCGACGATTCACGCGATCGAGTCAGGAAAGGATGTCTACTGCGAGAAGCCACTCTCGTTGACGATCGCCGAAGGTCGTCGCATGGTCACTGTCGCTCGAAAACATCAAAGAATCGTTCAAACGGGGACTCAACAACGTTCCGATCCTTTATTTCGTAAAGCTGTCGAGATCGTGCGATCGGGCAAGATGGGATCGCTCAAGGAGATTTTGGTCGGTGTACCCAACGTCCGGTTCCGAGGGACCAAAGTACCGGATTCTGCCCCGCCAGCGGAACTTGACTACGACTTTTGGCTCGGCCCAGCGCCATGGCGCCCCTATAACCAAAACCGCACCCACTACAACTTCCGTTACTTCCGAGACTATGCTGGTGGTCAGATCACCAATTGGGGCGCACATCATCTTGACGTCGCATTGTGGGCGCTGGACGCGGATCAGTCCGGCCCATTGACGGTGGAAGGGCGAGGAAAATTCGAGGGAGGCGGGCTGTACGATGTTTGTTCTTCGTGTCGAGCAACTTTGCAGTTTGCTAACGGGGTCAACGTTGTGGTCGGACAACTGCAGCCTGACATTCCGCTCGGGCTAACGTTTGTCTTCGAGAATGCCAAGTTGCTTGTCGACCGAGATGCGTTGAAAACAGAACCTGCCGAATTGCTTGCAACCCTGTCGAACGTGCATGTTTCGTCCGTCGCAGTCAGCAACAACCACGACCAGAACTTTCTTGATTGCGTGAAATCTCGCGAACTTCCGATCAGTGATGTCGAAACCGGTCATCGCAGTGCAACGCTGTGCCACTTGGCGAACATTGCCATAGAACTCGGTCGTCGCCTGAATTGGAATCCACTGACAGAACGATTTGAAGGTGATGCGGCCGCAAACGATCAGCTCGCGCGATCGTATCGGGAGCCTTGGAACTTTGCGCAACTTTAAGATCTCTTGGTTTGGGCTGATTCGAAGATCTTCGAATCACGAAGATCCTCGCAATAAAAAGCGTTACAAAGTGATCCCCAGCAAATTCAGAGGTCATTTTGGTGAGGATGGCTCGAGCGGAAGTGTTTTCGCCTGATGAAGTTGCGGTTGTCCATGTCATGAATCGCATGGTTCCTCGCTATTATCTGCTGGGTGATGACCCTGTGAGTGGCAAGAATTACGATCATTGCAAAGTCCAAGGTCGATGCTGAATTCGTTGATGTCGTTGCGATTCTTGACTGTTGCCGCAACCCCAGCGGAATTTTCAAAACGCTTTTAGTTCAGAGAGAACTGATCGCAACGAACCAGGCGGTACAGCGGACCGGAGTACCGTCCGCTGACCTTTGAAACCGAAATTGTTTGAGTGTCCCCTGGGTTCACACTCTAGGTTCATCCCCTGGGTTCACAGACGCATTCCCAGAAGAGCCGTGAAGTTGCTCGGCATTGTTTCCTGGCTTCCCACTTATCGATGAACGTCAATATCGTTTGTTTATTCTACCGCACAAGCGTACTTTGAACCTAGGATTGTTTACGAATCGAAGGGGGCGAACCGAATGGAAGGACGGCAGCGATTGGATTTCCTGAGTGCATTTGGGGAAGAATTCTGCAACTCACTTTCACCCACAATAGGGGAGGATGACATCGCTCCTCAAGGTGCTTACGAAGTTGTGTTGAGGGCATTGGGGAATATACCAAGCCCAGAAATGCTGGGGTCACTCTCCGAGGAGCAAATAGAACAAATTCACGCAGAGTGCCGAAGATACTTTGAAGACGACCGGATCACAATTGACCAAATTCGCTTTGCCGTAGAACGAACCATTGCACGTTGGTAGATGGCGTGAAGGAGCTAACGCGATACTCAAATAAATAAAAAAACACTGTTTACAATGGCTCAAAAATTGAGTATTATTTTTTACCAAATCCTGGAGAAGGGATTCAACACAGACGGTGACTACGCCGCCGGTTAAATTTAATGTTCGGCGATGAACAACATGCTGGAGAAGATCGATGGCAAGGGCCAAGAAGCGAAAGAGGACTCTTCCACCACCCCCACCAAATCGGTTGGTGTCCGTGTTAGATGACCCGCCGCGGAAGAATGTCATGCTGCTCTGCTGCATGGATCAGAGGCTTATGGACGAAACCATCCGATTTATGAACGAGCTGAACCTGCACAATCGATACGACCAAGTATCCTTAGCCGGCGGAGCGATGGGAGTCCACCGTTTACCGGAGAATCCAACCGATCCATCTGGAACTTGGTGGGCGGTGTTCACGGCCCACTTGTCGGCGGCGATTAACAAGCTTCATCGGCCGATCAATGACGTATTCTTGCTTGACCACTTGGACTGCGGGGCCTACAAGGAATTGCACCCTGTCGACGAAATTAAAAAGGAGTACCCCAAGGCTAGCTTGGAGCGGATGCGCGAACTGCATGCGGAGGAATTGGTCGCATTGGCCTGTCGGGTGCATGAGTTCTGTGAGGCCCAGCACCACTCGACCAACGACGAGGCTTGGGAGCACATTCGGGTATCGTGTTTCATCGTAGATCTACGGGGGCAGGTGACGCAGCTCGATGCCTGATGTCAGCAGTCTGTGATGGTATTGGGGGGAAACAAACGGGACATTCGACTTTTCACGCCGACAGCCCCAGAACAAGAATCAAATGTCGCAAACCAAAAGACCGAGCGAGGCATTCAACATAGACGGCGAGTACGCCGCCGGTGAACTTTAACTTTAGCCGTTAGTCACACAACAAGTGGCCTTCAGTCACACAACAAGTGGAGTATGCGAAAATGCCAGTGGTCAAAAACCTTGATGGCCAAGTCTTGCTCGAACTTTCGGACGAGAGGATCATGAATTTCCAAGGACAAACCATCGGTCTCACGGATGGAAACAAGCTGTGCAACCTGGGTGGTCAGGTATTGGCAGAAGTACGTGGTGGCTCGGTCTTTCGGGTTAGTCCAGGGGCATTGCTCAGCGTAGAAGGAACCAAGGTTATCAATCTGTCAGGTCAGCATATCGCGACGGTTGATTCGGGGGAGTGAAGAAGAGCGAGCATTACTTGCCGCCGCATTCCTGCTGATGTGTTAATAACGTTCGGT
>CAMBQP010000205.1 GCA_945869955.1 Schlesneria paludicola DSM 18645 | reverse complement strand
CTCTTGCGTCCGGCCGTGTTATCCTCGCGTCAGGGCAAAGATCTTCTCGTCGAATCGTATCAGGATCTCTTCTGGGCACTGTTAAATTCCAACGAGTTCGCCTCAATTCATTAATGACCCGAGTTTCGCGGCTGGGGTCAGGTTGCTTGCTTCGCCGATTTCAGTCGCCTCGGGATGAATTTTCTGGAGAATTTGCGCATAATGACATGGCATACGGACTGTCCATACTGATCAGGTCTACTAACGGTTTCGAGACGGAATCCTCTCGGTCAACGGCCTGTTCAGTCTCAGGGGCCTGACCGATTGTGACTCATTAGGCTCTGTGTTGACTTGCTCTGTGTTACTTAACGATAACGGTTTCGCTTCCTTTTTGGCACTTCCGGAGATCATCATGGATCATCGCCCAGATTATTCGCATGGCCCAGATTATTCGCATGGTAAAGAGTCGCAACTTTCGCGACGAGGATTTGTTCAATCGGTCAGCGTGGCAGCAGTGGCAGCGGCGACCGTCGTCCCTTCGCGGGGATTTGCGGACGAGGCCGTCAAGCCCGTGCCAGAATCGCTGGTGACCAAGCTGTACAACACCCTTTCACCAGCCCAAAAAGAAGAGATTTGTTTTGACTGGGATCATAAAGATGATCGGGGCCTGCTGCGAATGCATGTCTCGAACAACTGGCAGATCACGGGTGACCATAAAATCGCCAGCGGATTCTATACGAAGGACCAGCAGGACATGATCGAGGCTCTGTTCTGGGGTCTCTATGCACCCGACTGGCACGATCGGATTAAAAAGCAGTTGCAGGACGATGCGGGGGGCTATGGCAAGGAACAGTCGATTGCGATTTTTGGTCAACCGGGGACAGGGAAGTTTGAGTTCGTGATGACGGGTCGTCACTTGACGATTCGCTGTGATGGGAACAGCGTCGACCACGTGGCATTCGGCGGGCCCATTTTTTATGGACATGCGGCATCAGGCTTTGATGAAGAGCCTGATCATCCCGGTAACGTTTACTGGTATCAGGCCCAGAAGGCGAACGGTTTGTTCAAGATGTTGGATGGAAAACAGCGTGAACAGGCGCTGGTCCAGCAGGTCCCACGGGAAAGTCAAGTTCACTTTGGTGGTCCGGATGGACGTCCGCAAGGGATCGTCATCAGTGATCTCTCTTCCGATCAGAAAGATCATGCACAGCAGGTACTGCAAGCATTGATCGAGCCATACCGGACTGCGGATCAGGAAGAAGTTCGCAAGTGCCTGAAAGCCCAGGGGGGACTGGAAAAATGCCGTCTGGCGTTCTACAAGTCTGGTGACCTTGGCAACGATGGGGTCTGGGACAATTGGCGTCTTGAAGGTCCCTCGTTCGTCTGGCACTATCGAGGGACACCACACGTTCATGTTTGGGTCAATATTGCGGACAATCCCTCGGTGGTCATTACAGCGAAAGGCTGAGACCCGATTCTCGATCGCTCGAAGCGGGAATTGCTCGAAATCGGGATTGCTTGAAACGGGGAAATGACAATCAACGGAACAGATCTCAAACCCTGCAGGGGTGGTCTCTTGCAGGGTCTGTTCGTTTCATTTGATCGCAGGAACGTCTTGGGCGTGCTGAGCGGTACTGCCGGTGATCAGGCCACGAGAAGTGACTACTGAAGAGAAAGCGGATAACGATGTCGAAACCACTACGAATTCTGGTGATTGGTGCTCATCCGGACGACTGTGAATTAAAAGCAGGAGGTCTGACGGCGCTTTACCGGGCGGCCGGGCATCAGGTGAAATATGTCAGCGTCACCAATGGTGAGGCAGGGCATCAAACACGGCCCCCCGCAGAATTGATCGCGACCCGGCGATCTGAAGCGGATGAAGTCGCGGCACTGATGGGAATTGAGTATGACATTTTGGGGAACCGCGATGGTCGGCTGCTGCCAACACTCGACGCGCGGTTTGAGCTCATTGCACTGATTCGTCGTTTTCAGCCCGACCTGATTTTGACACATCGACCGAATGACTATCACCCGGATCATCGGGCGACTTCGACATTGGTCTGTGATGCGGCGTACATGGTGATTGTTCCCCACATTGTCCCCGAGGTTCCAGCGCTGCGGGTCAATCCCGTGATCGCCTATCTCTCGGACCACTTTCAGCGTCCCGCGCCATTTCAGCCGACCGTGGTGATTGATGTTGAGCCGGTTCTGGAGCAAATCCTGGATCAAATGGTCTGCCACCGATCTCAATTCTTCGAGTGGCTTCCATATACCCTGGGCCAAGAGGCTTCGTTACCGCAGGATGCCGCGAGTCAGCGCGCCTATGCCAAGGACTTTTACTGTCGCTTTAATGGTCCCTTGGCGGATCGATTTCGGGATCAGATTATCAAGACTTATGGTGAAGTCGAGGGGAAAGCGATCCGTTGGATCGAAGCGTTTGAACCGTGTGAGTACGGGTCGCCGCTGACGGAGGAAGCACGAAAGCGATTATTCCCGATGATACCCGTTTAAAGAATCTCATCCGGACCATTTCCCTTCAATTCAGTGAGGATACGATGACAGACCATTTATTTTCTGTTCAGGATCGATGTGTGTTGGTGTCGGGCGGCAGTCGAGGCATCGGACGATCGCTGGCGGAAGGTTTTGCACAGCGCGGAGCGCGGGTGGTGATTACCGGACGGGACGCACAAACGCTGCAGCAGACGGCTCGCGAAATTTCGGTCGGCTCGCATCCCGTGGAGTACGTCGTTTGTGACGTGGCCCAGTCGGCAGAGATTCCGGTGATGGTGGAATCGGTGATTGCCCGCCTGGGACGGATCGACTGTTTGTTGAATGTCGCGGGGGTCAACGTCCGCAAGCGGGTCGAGAATTATACGGTCGCCGAATTCGATGGGATTTTGAATATCAATCTCAAGGGGGCGTTCCTGGTAGCCCAGGCCGTTGGCCGGCAGATGATTGCACAAAAGAGCGGGGGTTCAATCATCAATGTCGATTCGCTGAATTCCTTTCGTCCGCTGAAAGGGGTTCAGCCGTATGCCATGAGCAAGGCGGCCATTTCGGCGATGACTCGGGGGATGGCGATGGAATGGGGCGAACATGGAATTCGGGTCAATTCGCTGGCGCCCGGATTTATTTTGACGGATCTCACCAAAAAACTTTGGTCTGATCCGACAATGCAGGCGTGGAACGATGCGAATTGTCCGTTGAAGCGGCTGGGTCAGCCAGAAGATATGATTGGGACGACAATTTTTCTTGCCAGTGATGCGGCTCAATTCCTCACCGGGCAGGTGATTTATGTCGACGGAGGGATCACCTGCGGCTTGCAGTGGCCGATTCCGCTCGAGTGATCCGGCTGGAAATTTCTCGACGAATTTCTACGATCTGTGATTCGCTCAGGGGATGTGACCTCGATCCGCATTGACCACAGTTCCCTGTCGGTTAGGATTACTATGCTGTCCTGTGGGTCGCACAAGACACGTTTGGCCTCCCTGACGGGATGAGCTGAACACTGCGGGGTTACCCCGCGGTCGCTGAGTTGTTCCTCAATCGAGCTGTGAAGAGCCGGCGACGGTAGACCTCTTACCGCCGCGGCTCTTCGCCACGGGATCGGTTGTGCGGCCCGCAGGTCAGTATTTGATTCGTAATCGATCCCGAATCGTTTTTTCCCTTTGCTCACAAAATGATCTGTTTTAAGAAAAAACAAGTCGAAGGCTGACAACGCTTGTTTTTCAGGAAGTTGCTTCATGGGGCTTATCCGTTGGTTGCTGCATCGACTTGGATGGCGACCCGCCCCCCTCACCCGCTCGTTACCGACGGCTGGTCCGGTCTCCCCGGCACCAGCCACTCCGGCACCACTGGATACGGCACCGCTGGAGACTCCACCACTGGAGACTCCACCGCTGGCCCAGGCATCGCTCACTCCAGCATGGCCAGTCGTGGCACCACCGGCCCAGGCATCGCCCATCGTGGCATCGCCCATCGTGGCGTCACCCAACCCGGATTCGGTCCCCCCCTCAATTCTGTTTGATCCCCCCGCCGTTGCTCCGGCAAACGCCCGAAAACGGCCGCGAATCTGGTCACGAACTTCCCGCATCCGGCTGGTCCCCACGCGACGAAAACAGCAGCGACAGGCGGCCCGTCGTCCTGCCATGTTGGTTGAAGAGACACAAGGTGCTGCCCCCTATCGCTATGCGCGCTATGGATCACGGACTGGTCATTATCTTGATCTGAGCCGGGATGGTGACGTCGTTCGCTTGCAGCGATTCGGGCTGCCGGAATTTCATACTCCCGAACAGCTTTCCCACTGGATCGGATTGCCGCTGAACCGCGTGGCCTGGCTGGTCCATCGTTTTTCTGGCGGTCGTCCTGAAATGGAAGAGTTGGCCCATTATCATTTTCGCTGGATCAAGAAACGACTTGGTGGCTGGCGGTTGATCGAGTCGCCCAAAACAACATTGAAGCTGGTGCAGACCAAAATTCTGCGTGAACTGCTCGACAAAGTTCCGGTCCACGCTGCATCGCATGGATTTGTCAAAGGCCGTTCAATCCTGACCAATGCGCGGGCCCATGTTGGGCAGTCGGTCGTGTTGAAATTTGACCTGACAAACTTTTACACGACCGTCAGCTTTGCCAGGGTCGTTGCCATCTTCCGCAGCTTGGGATATTCACGTGAGGTGGCAATCTGGCTGGGGCTACTGACCACCTCGGCCGTCCCCGGCAACCTCCGTTTTCAGGATCAAGGACCGTATGCCCTCGTTCCGTATTTGCGACGCCATTTACCGCAAGGCGCCCCGACCTCACCGGCACTGGCCAATCTTTCCGCGTTTGGACTGGATCTCCGCCTGACGGGATTGGCCCGTTCCTTTGGGGCTCATTACACCCGATATGCGGATGACCTCACCTTGTCTGGTCCCGAGGAACTGGGAAAGGCCTTGCGAACGTTGATTCCTCTGACTCAGCAAATTATCCGGCAAGAGAGGTTTGTACTGAACCCGGAAAAACGGCGTGTGCTTCGGTCACATCAGCGACAAACGGTCACGGGCGTCGTCGTCAATCAAAAAACCAATGTCTCGCGCGGGGACTTTGACCGGCTGAAGGCGATTCTGACCAATTGCGTGAAGCAGGGACCCTCAACACAAAATCAAAAAATGGTCGAGGACTTTTACCATCACCTTCAAGGTCGGATTGCACACGTCTCGATGCTGAATCCCTTGCGAGGCCAAAAACTGACCTTGCTGTTTCAGGCGATCGACTGGACCCGGTAAACTCGGAGGAAGTCGTTTACCAGGTCCGGATGAGAAATGATTCTGATCTGCTGCGGCGAAGATTCGCTGGGTGAATTCGGAATGGTGGGGATCACCGGAATGATCGCTTACCGGAATGATTGCTCAGTGGTGTGTCCTGCCATTCCCGACCAGTTCCCGCAGAAAATCGCTGAGACGACTCAGCACCTGATGAGGGATTTCATGGCTCCCTGTGAAAGGGAGAAAATCGACATCCGCCCCTGCATGACTGAGCATTTCTTTCAGCCACCCCGCAGCAGCGAAGGGTAAAATCAGATCGTTTGTTCCGTGTGATTGCAGGACCCGTAACCCCTTGTGGAGAGGAGCCCGTTTACGCCACACGTCTTCATTGAGCATCGTTCCGGACCAGATGATTAACCCGCCCGGGTTTTCCTCCAGATGCAGGGTGACATCGGTGGCCAGCATCGCTCCTTGCGAGAATCCCCCTAGCACGAAATGACTGAGCGGAACGCCGGTTTGTTCGGACCACTGCCGAATCAGCCCAGAAATCCGTTCTCGGGCGGTGGAAAGTTCGGGGGGTGCGTCGTTGCTCAGGTCACGAAAATTTCCCAGCGCAACGGCCATCTGCAACCGATGCATATCAATTGGCCACCAGGCTCGTCCCTCGGGCATTCCCAGCGACTCGAGGCTCAGCGGGGCTTCCGGGAACACGAACTGGACCGAGCCCGACAATTTGGGTTGGCGCAATAGCATTTGACCCAGCGGAACCAGATCTGTGCCGGGTGCTCCAAAACCATGACATAACACCACGACCACACGGGGCTGAACCCCTTCGTCGAGTTCGTCAGCAATATGACACTTTAGCCCGCTGATGACTTGTGATTGTAATTTCATTGGTGATTCGTCCAGAGTTTTAATCGTTCACACAGCGCGGATGTCGCACCCGTATCAATTGCCGACTTGGCGAGTGGGACGGCAGCCTGAATGGATTCGGCTCGATTGGCCGCAAACAGGGCGGCAGCGGCATTGGCAACCACCATGTCATAGGCCGGACCCTGTTCGCCACTGAGAATACGGCGAATGATCGCAGCGCTTTGTGCCGCTCCGTTGACTCGTAATGCATCCACATGACATTCCGCGAGTCCCAGCATTTCTGCATTCCAGGTGTGACGATTCACACCTGCGGCAGAAACTTCAAAAACGGCGGTGTCACCCCATAAACTGACTTCATCCAATTCGTTATTTCCACAAACGACCAGCGCCCGCTGGTTTCCCAGCTGGTGTAGGGCTTGTGCCAGCATTTCCGCAACGTTTGTCCGCGTCGCGCCAATGACTTGATACGTGGCTCCCGCGGGATTGGTGAGGGGGCCGAGTAGATTAAAAATGGTGCGAAAGCCGAGTTGCTTGCGTACTGGAGCCACATGTTTCATGGCCCCGTGGAGCAAAGGAGCAAAGCAAAAGCCGATCCCCACTTCATCGATACAGCGACCAACCTGTTCGGCCGTGAGCTGCAAATTGACTCCGAGCGATTCGAGGACATCGGCGGACCCCGTGGTACTGGTTGCCCCACGATTTCCATGTTTGGCAACGGGTTGTCCTGCGGCAGCTGCGACCAGCGCCGCAGCCGTACTGATGTTAAAGGTGTGCAGCAGGTCGCCACCGGTACCACATGTGTCGAGAAGTCCTGAAGTTTGGCAACGAATCGGAGTCGCTCGTTCACGCATGGCCCGGGCAGCACCGACCAGTTCGCCAACCGATTCCCCGCGACAGCGCAATGCGGTCAGAAATGCGGCGATCTCAGCCTCTTGGCACTGGCCATCCATGATCGCTCCGACCGCTGATTTCATGATCTCGGCCGAGAGACGGCGATTGTCCAGCAATTCGTTCAACGCGAGCTTGAGGGGGTCATTCATGGGTCTGTTCATGTTCCATTTGCGGTTTTCCAGGTCGGTGTCGCTTGAGCGTGGTCCCCGTGAATCCTGCGGCAAGCGAGTGTATCACGAGATGGTGACCCGGCAGGATCCCGGGGATCCCGGACAAAATGAGCCGACACCCTGATGATCAAGGGTGCCGGCTCATGACCATGACAAAGGCGAATCGTCATCAGACACTGATGTTGATTTCGTATCCCTTACGTTGTTCGCGGCCAATCCATTTGGCGGCATCTTTGTCATTGATGATCTGCTCGGTTTTGGGATCCCATTCGATCTTTTTTCCGAGCCGGATGGCAATGTTCGCCAAGTGACAGGTGGTCATGGCACGGTGATGCGAATAAACATCGCTGACGGGGAGACCTCGATCCTTGACGCAATCAAAGAAGTTTTGCATGTGGGCATTTCTTCCCCCCTTGGGTTCTTTCCCTTTATAGAGTTCTCTCAAGAGAGACTCGGGGAGCGGATTGGAGGCCAGATCATCCACGGGGGTACCGGTCAGCTTGGAGCGATTGACAAAAATTCGGCCTTCCGATCCTTCGATCAGAACTCCATTGTCTCCCTCGCTGGTGATCAACAGGTCGGCACCATTGGCGAACTTCGCCGTGACATCAAATTTCGTCGCGACGTTATAGCGATTCGAGATGGTCGGCATGCCGTTTTCAAAGGGGACAGGGTGTTCTGCAGTCCCTTCCACAGAAACCGGGCCGCTGCTATCCATCCCCAGTGCCCACATGCCAATATCGACATGATGAGCCCCCCAATCGGTCATTTTCCCCCCCGAGTATTCGTACCACCAGCGGAATTCATAATGGGTCCGTGATTCGGGATAGCTTTTGTTGTTTCCAGAGGCACCCTGCAGATAAGGGGTCATTGGTGCCTGACCGAGCCACATGTCCCAGTTCAAATGAGCGGGGATATCGGCGACCGGAATTTCACCGCTGGTGGGGGCACCGTTAATGCCGCAGGTGACTTTGTTGATTTTGCCCAATCGGCCACTGCGAGCGATTGCGACCGCCTTGAGGAATTGGTTTTGAACTTTTCCGTCGTTGGCGGACATTTCCGAGCGTTGCTGTGTCCCGACCTGAAAGACTCGCTTGGTCTCGTTCAGCACCTTGATGATCTGCTTTCCTTCGAGAATCGTCAGTGTGAGCGGTTTTTCGCAGTAAACATCCTTGCCTGCCTGCATCGCTTCGATGGCGATCTTGGAGTGCCAATGGTCGGTGGTGACGATGGTGACGACTTGAATGTCTTTTCGATCCAGTAATTTCCGATAGTCTTCGTACATGCCGATTTCGGCATCGTTTCCTTTTTTGCTCTGAATCCCTTTGACTCGATCGCGACCTTTTTCCAGGTGTTGGCGGTCGACATCGCAGACCGCAACGCAATCGGAAAATTCCATGGCATTCGGGCCCACGGCGTTCCATCGATCGCCAGTCCCAATACAGCCCAGCACAGGGCGATCATTTACGCTCTGTCGGCCCAAGGCCAGGCTACTTGCGGAAGTAAACCAGTAGGGCATTGCGGCGCCGGCCAGCATGGCCGTCGAAGTCTGCAGAAATTCACGACGGTGCGAACGATGACTCATGGATGCGATCCTCGGACAAGTGTGACGAAGCAGGTCCAATACCAACCCGTTCACTCTATCAAGTCGATGAAACCAGGTAAAACCCGAGCCGATTTCGCCGGGTCGTCGAAATGGAGCCCGCTGGCATTTTGGTGAAGAAAATGGCCCGGATTACGAAAATGGCCCGGATTACAAAGAGCATCCGGGCCAAGATCAATTGTCAGAGGAAATCAATCGGATCACGAGAGTTGGAAGACTTCGGTGTTCAGTACGAACGGAAAGACCCGCGCGGGTTCGCGAGGCGAGCCAATTTTGTCCGAGTAGGAAATTTGTGCTGCACGGTCAGCAGCAAACTGCAGGGTGGTAAATTCGAGGCCACAGTAGTACTCGGTACCGACTTCGGCAGCCACATCCGCAAAAACCTCTCCGGCAGAGGCCGCATGGCGCCGCACACCATGAATACTGTTTTCACGCACTTTTACCCCTGCCGCTGACAGCTTGACCAGTCCCTTGAGGAAGCGGCCGACTGTGCAGTCGACACCCGTAGTGCGCAACAGACGTTCCCATTCTTCATGAGACTCCCAGTAAAAACCATGATTGAAATAGTCGAGAGCCAGCAGGTAATGGCGATTTTCGGCCCAATTCGACGCCGTCAACATTTTGGGGGTCGGGGACTTCCGCTGGTAGCTGTGCCCCCGAGCATCGCGATAAGGATGGGGGGTATCTGTCCCTGGAACATAGGTGTAACCAGGAAGTTCGGTCGAGGGAAGCAGTCGAGGAGCAGCCTCAGTAGGGGGAGTAATCATCATTCGACTCCGTGATTCAGGAGCTTTAGGGGCTTGTCCCGATCGTAATTGCTTTTGAGCGGCAGCCATAAAACAAAATCCCCTGTCAAATTGTGAAACAAATCCGATGCAAACGTGATTTTCGCCACGCTAAGGTCGAAATCGGCCACCCGATTCAACGCAAATCGCTTCAACAAAGAAACGTGACACCAAAAGGTCAATCCCATACGACAAATCACCAATCAATCCGTGATCTATCCAAGCTTCCGTAGCGGGCCATCGGCTCGATGAATCAGTCTCTTTCCTCAGTGCGTCAACCCAGCTTGGGTCATCATCGAATCGGGACTCGCATCAATCGATTTTGAATGAACGCTACCCAGTCTTTCCATGAGATCCGCCGGAAGTCTGTCAATCGACTTGATACCCGCATCAAAAGTCAATGAACTCGTGGAGTAACAGAATAACCATTCCCTGACGAAAGTGGAGATGAAACCTTTTCGTTTTTCAAGAAGTAAGAGATATTTTTGACGCGATGTCGTCAGGCTTTGTCTTAACGCGCAATTTGGATCGAATGAGTGACCTAAAATTGATCGTATGTCGGTTGGAGTGCGTTATTTCACGGGAAGGAGTTGCTGCTTGATCCGTGCAATCACCCCACGAAATCCTTGTTGCCGGGTCATACCGAGTACGGGCGCGAGGCCCGACTTGGCGATCAAATCATCGAGAACTGGCAGGACCTCGGCGACGGGTGTCCCCTCCAGTCCACAGACAATCAGCGCGACCAGTCCCCGTACCGTGGGCGATTTTTGTGGCACATCTGCCTCGAGATGAACCTTTCCCGCGACGACATCCACCCACAAGTGAACGGCTGTCTGGCATTCCTGGACTCGGCAGTTTTCCGGAAAGGGCGCCCCCTGCCTTCCCGGCGACAAATCGGGCAACTCATTCGCAAACTCGACCAACCAATGAAGTTTTTCGTCGGGTTGAAGTTCATCAAGCTCAGCAATGAGATCATAAATTTGCATAGGAAAACCGTTGTTTTGACAAAAATGAGGCCACTGAGCATCCGTGAAAATCACGAAACACGTTGGATTCGCAGTCACTCTGCTGCCATGGGGATTGTACGCCTCGGGGATCTCTGCGGCCAAGGAAGCCTCCAAGTGTTCATCGAGCGTTGACTTGTGTTCCCCGGATGTGCTGAGGTCAGTCCTCTGCTGACTGGCCGGAATCATCCCGTGGAGTGCCGGGAACGCCAAGGCTGCCGGATTTTTCGACTGTAGTGATCCCTCAACTGTAGTGATGAGAGGGATTTTCGTGATTGGTGAAATGAAACCAACTCTCCGGAAAAGCCATGCTTTGCGGACAAGTCTGCGCACTGCGGCAAAAACTGCCTTTCTCCGCCGCGAATCATTGGAATGATTGGTAGGAATTGACCAAAACGGTCGAGAAATAGTGGAGTGAGTCTCCCACGATTGAGATCCGCCGGTCTCAATTGGAAAGCAGGATGAACAGCAGTCCCCGGTTCCCTCACTGCCAAATGTTTAACTTTCGGAGATGAGCGCGACTGCGAAGATCTTGTTTGAGACTCTCACTCAAGGTTGACCGGTTGGGGATTGCGTAAATCCTCGTTAATCCGGGTAGTCGTAACTGGTTGAGGTGAATTCCCTCGGAGCTTGGTAACAGGACCCGATTTAAAAAGGCTTCGAATCGTGCGCATGACTGAACTGGGTTTTTCTCCGATGAATCACATGAAAAAGTTGTTTTTTTCGTTATTCTTTTTGTCGATGGTTGCCGTTGCGGATGCCGGTACGATTGTTGCGCCGGATGGCCTGCTACCTGGCACGGAATTCCGCGTGATTTTCGTCACCTCAGGGAAAATC
>CAMBQP010000204.1 GCA_945869955.1 Schlesneria paludicola DSM 18645 | reverse complement strand
GAGCAGGGTGCTGCCACGCAGGCCCTGAAGGAAAAGACGGAACAGACGGGAAAGGCTGAGAAAGAGGTCGCGAAAGAGCCGGTCTGGAAGTCGTTGTTTGATGGGAAGACGCTCAAGAACTGGAAGTCGTCCAATTTTGGGGGCGAGGGGAAGGTCGGGGTGGAAGAGGGGATGATCGTCTTGAATCAGGGATCCGACATGACCGGGGTCACCTGGACGGGGGAGGCGTTGCCCAAGATGAATTATGAAGTTTCGATCATGGCGCAGCGGATTGAAGGAAATGATTTTTTCTGTGGTTTGACCTTTGAAATCAACGAAGATCCTTGCAGCCTGATCATTGGTGGCTGGGGGGGTGGCGTCGTGGGGATTTCGAGTCTTGACGGTCTGGATGCGGCCAATAACGAGACGGCCCATTATGAAAGTTTCGAGCGGGGCCAGTGGTACAAAATCCGCTTGCGGGTGGCGGAAGCGGGGTTGATGGCCTGGATCGATGACAAGCAGGTCGTCAGCGTCTCGACCAAGGGACGAAAGATTTCGATTCGTGGTGAAGTCGATCCTTCACGACCGTTTGGAATTTCGTGCTACGCGACGATGGCGGGTCTGAAAGAGATCAAAATTCGCAATCTGACCGAAGACGAGAAAAAATTGCCGCTGATTCGGGCCGCGAATCCCCCCAAGGCGAAGGCGAAATAGAGTTTAGCTAGCCAGCTCGTTCGTCATCGCATTCCCGGCAGGCGGTGGTCAGCAGTTGGCTGGTTCGTGAAATGGCGTCGAGGGTCGCACGGAGTTGATCCAACAGTGGTAGCAGTTGCTCTTCTTCGAGCGAGCGACTCACCACATCATTCCAATCGATACGGGCGGCCTCCCAGGCTTCATTCAGCTTGTCGGCCGCCATTTTCAACTGTCCCGCCCCGTCGGTCAGTCCACCATGTTTCATGCTTCGGGTCTCTTTTGTAGCGCGAGGTTTCGCGGCTGTTTTTTTGGGGGGGGATTGCTTTCGATCTGTTGAGTATGGAATTTTCGTAGGCAGAATTGCAAACGATTTTCCGGTCGCGGGTCCATTTCAATGAACATTGAATCAAGAGAAGGTCGAACGAAGATGGCATCCATCAACACTTTTTCGCCAGATTATGCGGTTACCCCCGGTGAGACTCTTCGGGAAGTCATCGAGGCAAAGGGGATTTCTCAGACGGATCTTGCGATTCGTACGGGCCTGGCTGACAAAACGATCAGTCAGATCATGAATGGGGTTGCACCGATCCGCTTCGAAACGGCAGAGAAGCTGGAAATGGCGCTTGGAGTTCCGGCGAGATTCTGGAATCGCCGAGAGTCACAATATCGCGCAGCGTTAATGCAGGAAAAGTAAACTGGGTTCAACCACAAACCCGGTGCGCGCGATAAATTAAAGTGCAAACGGATCCACTACCGATTTCCCCCCGCAATTTCACGCGGTTGTGCACGCTGTTGGTGACAGCGGCCGTCGTGAATTGTACGATCAAGGGACCAATTGTCCTGGATGGGCGTGACCGCCAAAGTGTCGATTTGAATTCCCTTGCTATCTCGAAGAACCCTCACTGATGCATGCCGTCGAGTTTCTCAAAAAAACCGCGCTCGAGATCCCCGGTGTGGTCGTGTTATCCGGCGGGCAGCGGCATTTGAAGCAGAGCGCCCTGACGCTGCTGCGTAAGCGAATCATCGATGACGAGGACACGAGCTTCACCCGATTTGCCGGTCGGGATGCGACGTTACAAACGGTGGCCGATGAATTGTTCACGGTTTCGATGTGGGGCGATCGTCGGCTGGTGATTGTGGATGAGGCGGACGAATTCGTCACCAAATTCCGGGGGGGATTGGAAAAACTGGTTGAGAAACCGGCGAAGAAATCGGTGTTGATTCTGGATGTCACCACGTGGCCAAAAAATACGCGGATCTACAAACAGGTCACTGCCAAGGGACTGGATATCGAATGTTCAGAACTCAAGGGGACACAACTGCTGAAATGGTTGCAAGAGACGATCACAGAGACTTATGGCCAAACACTCGCACGGGATGCGGCCGTGTTGCTGATTGATCTGATTGGCGAAGACCTGGGACTGCTCGATACGGAATTGGCCAAACTGGCTTCGTACGTCGGTGCAAAAGGGAAGATCGAGTTGGAGGATGTCAAATCGCTGGTCGGTGGCTGGCGAACCGAAACGACTTGGGTCATGGCCGATGCCGCGATCGATGACGATTTGGCCTCTGCCTTAAAGGGACTCGATCAATTACTGGGGGCGGGTGAGGCTCCCATGAGGTTGCTGGGGGGGATTAGCTTTGTGTTCAAAAAATTTGCCTTCGCCACCGATCTGTCACGCAATCGGGGACCCCTCGATCAGGCCCTCAGGCAGGCGGGTGTCTACCCCGCTGGCGTCAGCAAAGGACAGATCTATCTCCGTCGGTTAGGTCGAGTCAAAGCCGAACAGCTGTTGCAACGGCTGGTGAATACCGATGCCGGTCTGAAAGGGGCCAGTCGGATTCCGGAACGGTTTCAACTGGAGCGATTATTGATCGAGCTGGCGGGAAGGGAACTTTAGATTTTGTCCGTTTTGACCGCGTTGTCCGCAGGGTATACGCTCGGCCGGAATGCGATCCCAAGATCTCCCTGACCTTCGGGATCTTTGCCACAGGCACAGACTGATTGACAGACTGATTCACACACTGACTGACCATCCTCAACGAGGTTCCAAAATGTCCTATCGGGCGCTGTTGTTCGTGGTTCTGATGATTTCGAGTTCCACGCGGCTGGTGGCGATCGAGCCACGCATTCTCTCTGGCCATACGGACCCCACTTATGCCGCCGCTTATACACCCGATGGAACGCGGCTGGTGACAGCCAGTTTTGATAAGTCGCTACGGATCTGGGATCTGAGTTCCGGAAACACGCTCCGGACGCTCAATGGTCATACCGCTTTGGTGTTGTGCGTGGCCATGTCCAAGGATGGGGCTCAGTTGGCGAGTGGATCCCAGGACAACACCATCAAGCTGTGGGATATTCCTGTCGCCAAACCCGCCGCGGTGCTGCAGCCACACCAGGGTGCGGCGGCGGTGGCGATGAACGCCGATGGGACGCAGTGGGTGACCGGCGGCGCGGACAAGATGCTGCGGATCTGGAACGTGGCCGATCGACAACTGGTGAAAGAGTTCGGGCCCCTTCCCTTTCCGATTGTGCGCGTTGCCTTTCGGGCGGACAAACTGCAGGTTGCCGCCGCAGACGGAGCCGGATTTGTACGGCTATTCAATCCGGTTGACGGCGCGGCACAGGGGGTGTTTGGGGCTCACGCGGTGGAAATCACCGGCTTGGCTTATCCCGTGAACAATGCCTGGATCATGACCTCGGGTGCCGAAGGCCTGGTCAAACGCTGGCCGAATCTGGGCCAGCTCGTCAAGACTGCTGCCGGTCATGAACAACCGATCCTGGCGTTACGAGTCAATCCGAATAACTCGATGATCGCGACCGGTTCCGCCGACAAGACGTGTCGCTTGTGGAACAACAGCAATCAACAACCCTTGCGGAATCTGGAGGGACACACGGGCGCGGTAACAACACTCGCTTTCCAGTTCGATGGGGCGCGAATCGTCACTGGCTGTGAAGACAAGATTGCACGGCTGTACGATGCGAACACCGGGATGTTGATTAAGGCCTATCCCGAACAGGGGGGGGCCATCACCGCCGTGGCCATTCATCCCAACAATCAGGAAGTCGCCGTCGCCGATGCCACCGGAGCGATCAAGATCTGGAAGGCGAATGAAGGGACCGAAGTTCGTTCGCTGGCCGGGCACGCGGGGGGGACGTTTGCGCTGGCCTATGCCACGACCCAGCAGCACCTGATCTCGGGGGGCGCTGACAAAAAAATTCGGATCTGGAATCCCGCCGATGGAGCTCAGATTCGGGAACTGGATGCGGTCGATGTTGTGCGTGCGGTGGCGGTTTCGGCTGACAATCAGCGGATTGCTGCCGGGGGTGAAGACAAATTGATTCGCAGCTGGAACCTGGCAGAAGGGACACCACTGCTCACTTATGCCGGTCATACCGACCGAATTACTGCCCTGGAATTTTCGCGAGACAATTTGAAATTGCTCTCATCCAGTCTCGACGGAACCGTTCGCGGTTGGAATGTGGCGCTGGGGCGGCAGACGCAACATGCCGTCGCGGCGGGCGGCGGGGCGATTCAGGGGATTGGCTGGTGGAACGATCATCAGAATTTTGTCTTTGCCGGTGCAGACAAAGTGGTTTACTGGGATCTGCATGCGATTCAGTTGGTACACATCGGCGATGAAAAGCGCGTCAACTCGCTCATCATTCACCCGAATTCCTCGCAACATTTCACTGGGGGTGATGATGGGAGTGTCAAGTATTGGGATGTTTCGACCGGAAATCTGATTCGGGAATTCAAGGGGCATGCAGGACCGGTGCGAGCGGTGGCTCTGAATCCCAATCAGCAGCAGCTTGCCAGTGGGGGAAGCGACAAGAAGCTGAAACTTTGGAACATCAACGACCCGGCGAAGCTGCAATTCGATATTCAGACCCCTGCCGAAGTGGTGCAGATCGCGTACTCGCCCGACCAGAAAAAAGTGATCACTGCGGGGAGCGACCATCTGATCCGGGGGTTTGATCCGACGTTACCCAATCCCGTTCCGCCCGCTCCAACGTCACAGGAAGCGACGCAGGTGACCGATGGCCATCCCGCCTCGATTTCCAGCCTTCTATTTGCTCCGGACAACAAAATTGCGATCAGCGCGGCGGCCGACGGATCGCTCCGGACGTGGACGATTGCGGCTCCACAGTCGACGTTCTCGTTAGCGGGGCATCAATCGCAAGTTTACGGCGTCGCCTTTCACCCCACGCTGCCGTTGATTGCTTCGGCGTCGAACGACAAAACGGTCAAGATCTGGGACGGAGTGAAAGGTCAGAACCTGCGTTCGTTTGCGGCACAAGGGGGGGCGGTCTATTCGCTGGCCTTTACCCCCGATGGCACGCATGTGGTGACCGCTGGCGGCGACAAGACTGTTCGCGTTTATCAGCATGCTGACGGAGTGGAAGTCCGTCAATTGACGGGGCCGACCGATGCACTCTATTCGGTCGGAATTAGTCCGAACGGCCAGCAGGTCGTTGCTGCCGGTCTGGACCGCAAGATCTACGTCTGGAATATCGACAATCCGACACCGTTGAAAACGCTGTCGGGTCACAAGGATGATATTTATAAAGTCGAGTTTTCTGCGAACGGCAACCGCCTGCTGTCGGTCGGCTATGCGGGGACGGTTTCGGTCTGGGACCCGAATCAAGAGAAGCCGCTGTTCAGCCAGAAGCTTCCGGCAATTTTGTATTCGGGGACATTTGCGCCGAATGGCAAGCAGGTGACATTGCTCTCCAATGACAGCAAAGTTTATCTGCTGGATCTTCCTGTCGAGGCTCAGTAACTGATTTTTCTTAACGAGACTTAAAAACGGTTCAACTACAGATCCCGTGTGTGAGACAGCAATCATTGACTCGGTCGCGAACAGGACGACTTCGTTCCCTGATCTGCCCCATTGACGGCCATGACGATCGAACGACTCGGTCTCGACCGGCTTTATGGTCCCCGGCTTTCAACCGCGTTCAGGCAAAATCCTTGAAGACGGCGTTCGATTCGTGAATCCATCCCTGTTCAAAAATACGAAGATTGTGAACCACGAATAACGCGAATAACGCGAATTTGAGGGGGAAAATTTCGCGATTCTGAAAACGGAAAACGAATTTTAAAACCTCGGACCGCAGTGATTGCTGCGGCGGGGATACCTGTGGATTTTCGCCACCGGTTTTGGTCAGGGCGTGGCCGTGGCCTGTGTGGGGGCTCGTAAGGTCTTCAGAAAAGCAATGATCGCGGCGCGATCGACTTCTGTCAGCACGCGGTAGCGATTGCGAACATGCTTGGCGGCTCCGGCATGTCGATCGATTGCACTTTCCAAATCAGGAGACTTACCGTCATGGAAGTAAGGTGCCGAATCGGCAACACCCCACAGAGGAGGGGTCTTCCATTCGTCGAGCGAGGGATGGTTCGTGGGGAGCGGAACATCGGTTTCTTTCACGTACCCCCCATTTTGATTATCGGTCAGGCTGTGCAGGCTGAAGTCGCTGTACACACCTTGAACCCCGTCGAGGTTGGGGACATGGCAATCTGCGCATCCGACCGAAGCGAACAACGTTTCACCACGATGAACAACTCGCTGTTCCGTGGAATCGACAGGCTGTTCGCGACGAGGGGCTGGCAAATTGTCGATGTAGGAAACGAGCGCGGTAAATTGTTGACGGGACATATCCAGCTTTGCGTCGGTGTCCTCGCGATACTCTTGTGGAACGTGCTGTTTTTTCATCGGATTGGATAAGCCCAACTCGCCAGCACAGGCCGCTGCGGTGAATTCCTTGAGCGTTGCGAACTGTGCTTTCCAGCCAAATTTCCCGATCCGACCATCAGCGAGAACTCGCAATCGGCCCGTCGGTGTCGATTGGAATTTCAGTTCAAACTCGTTCGCCGCGGTTGCCAGGGATCGTTTCATCGCGTGACTGCGGATAGCCATCGTGCTGATGCGATCGATTTGACCGACACCAAACAATGCCGGCGTATTGCTTGAATCGTAGTGAATCGGATCGAAATCAACGATATCCACTCGACACCCGCCAGTGATCTTCATTCCCCCCTTGACGACAGGATTGTGCCGCCGCACCGTGGATGCCGATTCTTTCCATTCCGGTCGAACTGCGGCGGCATGCACGATTCCTGACAAGGGGAGTGGTTCTTTTTTCGTCGGCAGGATTTCAAACGTGGTGACGTTAAATTTGTTGGGGCCCGCTCCGCCGACACTCCCCTGAAAGTGACACTCAACGCACGACGTCGCGTTAAAAACGGGACCAAGTCCATCGCCACCTCCGGCCAACGAGTCATGCTCGGTCCATTTGTGCTCGAATAACTGGCGACCCTCAGCGATCTGGGTCTCAGTCGGGCGGCTGTAATAGGCGACGACGGCGGTTTCCGTCAGCCAGACCAAACCGAGTCCAATCGCCATGAGCGAATAACGGATCGCACAGAACTGCCAACAGGCTCGAAGGGAGCGAGACATGATTGAGCACCTCAAGCAGAAAATCGTTTAGAACCCGAGAACCGGGCCGTTTGCGAACAACTTAAGACAGAATAGCTTAAGTGAAGGGGGAAGGGAAGTCTGAGATTTCCATTTTTCCCAGCAGAATGGTTTGGCGGCAGTGGATCGCCTGATTGAAAATGTGCGGATTTGATTCTTGTGAAATCCCTTGCTGGTATGTGGCGTTCAACTGTTGTAGCATCGAGTTTGCGTCATGGTCGACTTTTCCTTGCGTATTCCCGTTGTTTTGACTTGAGATAAATTATGACTCGATCTCTCGCCTGTTCATTTGGTCAACGCTTGATGCTGTTGAGTCTGCTCGTGATGGTGTCGTGCAGCCAATTGGCTTGGTCGCAGGACGCTGTGGTCTACTTGAATCAGGGCTGGTCTCAGGCGGACCGTCTGAAGTATTACTACACGACTCAGGGATCTGCGGCGATTCCGTATGATTTGTACCTGCATCTGGAAGCAGTGAACTCGACCGAATTGTTCCGATTGGAGCGGTTTGTCAGTGAGTTTGGCTTCACCCCGGGTGTTGTCGACCCGATTCAAAATCCTGATGGGCTTCCGATTGGAATCGCCAAAACCAGCGTCAAAGAAGGTCGTTGGAAAGGGGACTGGTTGGGGCTGACCTGTGCCGCGTGCCATAACAATGAGCTGCACTACAAGGGGACCCGGATTCGTATCGATGGGGGGGTGAATAATCGGATCAATTTCTATGGATTTATCGCGGCGCTCGACAATGCATTATCAGCGACATTAACGAACCCCGATCGCTTTGACCGTCTGGCAAAAAAACTCGCAGCGAACTCGGATTCCTCTCGCGCTGATTTGCGTCTTCGGCTGGAACTCGCCACGAAATCGATCCATGACTATCGTACCCGTGGGTCGGTCACCGCTTTTCCCTTTGGGCCAGGTCGTATTGATGCCCTCACCCAAATCCACAATCGGGTGCTGAGCTCGGCACTCGCTGTTCCCGAGAACTGGACTGCGAATTTGGCTCCGGCCAAGCCGCCGTTCATGTGGAACGCACCGCAATCGGCTTGGGTGCAGTGGACGGGGATTGCCGCCAATCCTCTGGATCGAAACGCCGCAGAATCGATGGGGGTATTCATCAAAGTCGACCTCCATTCGAAGACTCCAGAAGCAGGGCTGTTCGACTCGACCATGGACCTGAACGGACAGCAAGAAATCGAAGAATTGTTGCGACGACTGGCGCCACCCAAATGGCCGGAAGAGATTCTCGGAAAAATCGACCGTGACAAGGCGGCTGTGGGTCAGCGGCTATTTGCCGCGAATTGTTCGGAATGCCATTCCGTCTGGCCTCATCGCTGGAGTGAGCCGAAATTGCAGGGGAAGCGTTTTATTGAAAATGCCATTGTTCCACTGGATGTCGTTGCCACCGATCCGCTCCAATTCAACACGCCGCAATTTGACCGAAAACCGTCCTATTTGTCGGGACAGCTTCGCGATTACCTTCCTCCCCCATTCCAGGGGAAGGAATTGGTGCCGTTTGCAGTCCTGATGAATACCGCCAAGACATATACGATGAACAAAGCGTTAGCGAAATTGTCCTGGACCAAAGAGCAACTGGAAGATGCCCGAGGTTTTCGTAATCCCAATGAACCGCTGCCAACTCAACCCGCCTATAAGGCAGGGCCTCGTGATGGGATCTGGGCCGTCCCTCCTTATCTGCACAATGGCTCGGTCCCCAATCTGTACGAGTTGCTGACTCCTGCCAAAGATCGCTCGAAAACCTTTTTCATCGGCAGCGAGTTTGATCCGGTGAAGGTGGGAGTCGACACCTCAGGCAAATCGGGGCAGTTTTTGTTTGACACCAAGCTTGTCGGCAATTCGAACCAGGGCCATTCCTTTGAGGCGGGGCCGCGCGGGAAAGGAATTATCGGCCGATTGCTGAGCGACGACGAGCGCTGGGCCATCATCGAGTATTTGAAATCGATTCCCACGGAAGAGGGACAGATTACCCCCTATGGCGGCCCCAAAGACCCGGTGGAAGCCTGGAAGGATCCGTCGTTTTTTCACAAGCTTTCCCATAACGCATCCGGCTACACGGGGGCGAATCAAGCAGTTGCGGTATCGCCTGCCGAAGGCCCTGGCAAGCAACCTGCACCTGCACCTGCACCTGCACCTGCACTGGGTGAAGAGTTGATGGAATCGGGCGAAGTCGAGTTGATTGAATCGATTCGTCTGCAGACTCTCGACCGACTGTCGGCCCAATATCCCGCAGGCAAAGGGGGCGTCTTGCGGGATGCCCATCCGAAAACACATGGCTTGGTGCAGGCCCAGTTCATCGTCGGGGACAGTGTTCCCGCCCCACTTCGGTATGGCGTATTTGCCAAACCTGCGACGCTGAATGCGGTGATACGTTTCTCGGCGGGGGGAATCAATGTGCAGCCAGATACGGTTCCGCAAGGGCGTGGAATGGCGATCAAGTTGCTGGGAGTCCCCGGTCGGAAAGTGCTCGAGCAGGAACGCGATGCGACGACTCAAGATTTTGTGATGATTAACTATCCCACCTTTTTCGTACCCAGCCTCAAGATTTACGACGACTTCACTCAAGCCTCGACAGCGGGAAAACAACTTCTGGACCCCTTCTTGAAAGAGCACCCCGAAGTGGCGGTCGCGGCCAACAAACTGAGTCATCAACCCTTTCATAATCCACTTCACGTTCGTTACTGGAGCGAAACCCCATATCAGCTCGGACCGCACGCGATCAAGTTTTCCGCGCGACCCATCGTCAACAGCAGTAATACCGCTCCCGAAAAATTGGGACCCGATTACCTGCGTGAGGCGATGATTGCCCAAGTCGGCAAGGAAGATGTCTATTTTGAATTCCTGGTGCAGGTCCAGGCCGACCCCCATACCATGCCGGTCGAAGATTCTCTCGTCGAATGGAAGGAAGCCGATGCTCCCTTTCAACGGGTCGCCTTGATTCGAATTCCCCGGCAAGATATTTCGGCGGTGCAGAATCTGAGTCAGGCGGAACAATTGTCGTTCACCCCCTGGCACTCGCTCCCCGAACACCATCCGCTCGGCTCAATCAACCGGGCGCGACGAGTGATCTACGAAGCGGTCTCGGAATTCCGACATCGAATGAACGGAACCAAGCGTGTGGAACCGACAAAATTATCAGAAATCGGTTTTTGAGCTCGTTCGTTTGTCCGTTTAACGACTGAGGTCGTCCGTCGGCAAAGTCTCGGATCAGTGATCATGGTGAAACCGTCGGCGGTGCAGTGACAAACCCGAACGGCTGCGGCTTTTGCGCCAGCTGTGTTACATTGACGCGCGAGTGGTTTTCGAGGGGGGGCGGGCCAACCAGATCAATCACCCTTGGACTTCAAACAGGTCCCCTTCCAGCAACGTTCCCTGCTACTCATTGATGATCAGCAGGGGGTAACTTTCGCGCCCCTCAGTCCATGAATTACCCAATCAGCGCTCCGATCGCTTGCAAGCCGGTCAGGGTCACTGTCAGCTTTTGCTGGTGTTCCCGGGATGGGGACTGGCTGTCGGGACCAGTTGGTACGAATTTACTGCGGGGCAGGGCAGGGGATCCTGGGCGAATTCTTCAATTGTTGGGATTGAATCGCAAGCGCCGGCATGAAGCAAGTTGTTTGGTGAAAGAGTTTTTCGGCACGGCTGGCTTTGAACCAGTTTTCAGGTTTCAGTTTTCAGTTTTCAGTTTTCAGTTTTCAGTTTTCAGTTTTCAGGGTGCAGTTTTCAGTTTTCAGGGTGCAGTTTTCAGTTTTCAGGGTGCAGGGTGGAGAATCTTGAAATCTCTTCCTATTCGTGCGATTCGTTTTCTTCGTGGTTCCCAATCTTCGCATTTTTTGACAAGGATGTGATTCACGAATCCAATGCCGTATTCCACGGATTGGCCTGAACGCTGCTGTGAAAAGCGGATTACGAAGCCGGTCGAGACCGAGCAGTCCGATCCTCATGGCCGTCAAGGGGAACGGATCAAGGACCGAAGTCGTCCTGTTTGCTGCTCGTCCTGTTTGCTGCAAAGTCAAGGATTTGGACCTCGCGCACCGGGTTTGTGGTTGAACCGGAAAATCCACCCCACTCGGCCCGTCTCGCATTTTCTCAACATCACTTGCGTCAGACAGCAGTTTTTGTTATTGTAAGAAAGATTTAAATTTTTTTATAAAAATTTTTATAAAACTGAAATTTTTAAGCGACGCAAACTTTCAATCGCTCAAAATACCGTTCATTTAAAAATCT
>CAMBQP010000203.1 GCA_945869955.1 Schlesneria paludicola DSM 18645 | reverse complement strand
ACTTTTGAATCGTTTTCTCACGGTCGCTGCTTTCTGTTGCGGCCTCATCAATCATCCCCAAGATACAGAAGGTTCATCTTTCACAGACAGATAAGGAACCCGAAGGATTGGGTTCCAACTTGACGTCAAGCAGAAGTGACATCTCTCATTCCGAGATCAACTCGCTTTCTCGCGAATTTCGACTGAATTTGTTTTTTCGGAAAGAGATTGACGTTCACGAGCGTCAGGCTGCGGAGGGCCTCAAAATTTTCGGAACTTCGGGATGCCCCTTTCTATTAAGGCGGGGGCGTCGATTCGTATTTGATTTTCAGTCCAGTGGGCCATCAACAGAGATCACTTGATTGAATTGGCATCTGAGCCTGTGGCGAGCAAAAAGACGTGTCAATCATGATCAAGGGCCAGACTTTCAAAAAGAGGAATCACGAAGTCAATGCCGATGATCGACAGGACAACCCCAAGCAAAGCGACTTGCCTAGCTCGTCCTCTGCATGCGACATTTTCGGCAATGGATTATTCAGCGGACGGAGACTCTTCGGCTCTGCAAAGTGAGCGATGCGTATCATAGAAATCCACTCACGGCGAGACATCAGCTCAACCCTGAATCACATATCAGGAACTCCCTGATAAACACAGCTCCATAAAAACCATTAAACTGCAACGCGACTACAAACCCAATATAATGCCACAATGCCAAACGGGCATTGAAGCAAGGGATTTTTTGAAGATCTACAACGAGCAACCCGCCGAGCCCACTGGGTGTCAGCCTTGGGTTTCTTCAGTTCTGAAATCGCGTTCTCAACTCATCCCCAGGTCCTCGATTAACCTTGCCGACAGCAGGACTTTCTGAGGAGAAATGTTCAAGATCTCAACCAGGATTGGTCTGAGTTCCTCAAGGATCAATTCGCTCGTTTGTAAATGGACGTTTTTTGTCGCGATCCTTGTTTTTACCAGCTGTCGCGTCACCTCTCCGAACGTCATCCAGCCCCGAGGAGCCACCGTTCCGAACCGAGGGCTGATCAGCAGCAACAAAATGGCCATGAAGCCGCTTGCGAGAAGTACCAACGGAATCATCAACAACTCGCTCGTGAAAAACGAGATCCCCATTGCGATCAGGAATAGCGTTAAGAAAATGCTCATCAGCAAAATGCGCAGCGGTTTTGCGAGGATCAAGGGGCGAGGAAATGCGTGCAAAAGTTCCGGTAAACGTTGCCAAAGTTGGCGTCTGCCGCGCAAAGAAAGCCGGTCCTGCAGGCGATCAGAGGGTCGTAATCGCAGATTTGTTTCCCCCGTGATCTCGCGAACCAGTCCCTGCAGGGCGATCCATTGCGATCGCAGCGGAGCCGTGGTCGTTTCGGTGGCCATCATCCGCGTCCGTACCACGTCGACAAGATCGCTCACCGTACGGATTCCCCCCACTTCGTCCCACTTCAGGATGATGCCAAACCGATCCTCCACGGCCATCACAATTTCAACGCCATCCAAACCCATGATTGGTCCTGTGAGGCTGCGCGAACCACAATCGAAACAGAGTTGTCACGAATACATCTGTCCAAAACCAGTCGGCTCAAAAGCATGAATATAATGCTGCAACTGGGGGGCCTCACCCTGACGCGGCCAAAGGATTGCAATCACATCAAAGCGTGCTTTGTGATTCAGCCAGCGTTTCTGCTTTAGATAGACCAGTGCCGAGCGGGTGATCTTTTTTTGTTTGGCGAGCGTTACCGACTCGGTCGGATGCCCCGCCGCGCGGGAGGCCCGCGTTTTCACCTCGATGAACACCACGGTATCTCGATCGAGTGCCACCAGGTCCAATTCACCGAACTGACCCCGTAACTGCCGTTCGAGAATCTTATAACCGAGTCCCTCGAGAAATCGCGCCGCCTCGGCTTCACCCTGGTTCCCAAACCGCTGCCGGACCCCTTGTGGAGTGTTCAAGAGTTTTTTGAACCAGCCAAACATCGGGGCCTCGTACTTGAGGATTCCATGCACCGAAGGGGATCAACCACAGGCGTATCACGGTACCGACGAAACCCCCGATCAGGTAACAACCCGATCGGGGGTATTTTATCGGTCACATTTTGTCGTGACCAAAAAGAATCACAGTCGAGCGTGAGTCGCCTGCAGAGAGGCTCTCAACGAACGATCAAGAGACCTCTTTGGACTTGGCACGAGCTGCTGTCTTGGCTTCGGACTTGGCAACGCGAGCGGCTTCTTTTTCTGCACGGTCAACACGTTCGACCAGTTTCGTGGCCTTACCGATTCGGTCTCGTAGATAAAACAGCTTGGCACGGCGGACCTTACCATGTCGTTTCACTTCGATCTTGGCGATCTTAGGTGAATTGTAGGGGAACGTTCGTTCCACCCCTTCGCCCGAGACGATGCGTCGGACGGTAAATTTTTCCCGCGTTCCACCACCACGTCGGGCGATGACCACACCATTGAAGATCTGGATTCGTTCTTTGTCACCTTCCAGAATTCGCTGGTGGACATCGACGGTATCACCAATCTCAAAGTTGAGTGGTTCTTTACGGAGATATTGGTCTTCGACCTGTTTAATCAGTGGCTTAATCATTGTTTCTTCCAATTCTCTGGGGCGAGTCGTCTCGCCATTGATCTCTGAGGCGAGCTTTCTCGCCATGGACTTTTCATTTTCCGAGTTTTCCCCCGGCCCGAGTTTTTCCTCGGGAGAGGCAGTTCTGATTTAAACTCGGTCTCTCATTTCAGCAAGTCGCCGCGTTGACGGCGAGTTCGTTCAAGGCTTTGCTGGTGCCTCCATTCCGCGATCACTGCATGATTACCACTCAGTAAAACATCGGGAACAGCCATTCCGCGAAACTCGCGAGGACGCGTGTACTGGGGATATTCCAACAGTCCACTCTCACCAAACGAGTCATACTTACTACTGGTTTCGTCTCCCAGCACGCCCGGCACCAGACGAATCACCGTATCGATCACCATCATGGCAGGAACCTCACCCCCGTTACAAATAAAATCTCCCGCCGAGATTTCTAACGGTTGTAAACCCTGATTAATCCGATCATCAAATCCTTCGTATCGCCCGCATAACAATAATAACCGACGATAAGTCGCCAGTTCCTGAACCAGTTTTTGATCCAGCTTGCGTCCTTGTGGTGTTAACATCACCAGCCGACCGGGTCCCTCGGCTTTCGCCTGAACCCCCTCAACACAGCCATAGACCGCAGGACAGGCCATCAACATGCCCGGCCCACCACCATACGGCGTGTCGTCAACCGATTTATGCTTGTCTGTCGACCAATCCCGGATGTTCCACAACTGCACATCCACCAACTGCTTCTCGATGGCGAGCTTCAGCAGGCTTTGTTGCAAATAACTGTGAAACAGCTCTGGAAAGAGCGTCAAAACATCAAAACGCATGAGGACGCCAACACAATCCATTCACCAGAACACAGCCAAACAGACCAACACAGCCGAACAGACCCAAGACGCTGCCGAATCCACGCGTTGCGTACGAGAGCGCTGATGTCGACCACCAGCCATCTCACCAAACCCGCCTGATTACTCGGCCGCCGCCTCAGGTGCCGCTTCCCCTTCAGGAACTGCCGGAGCAGGAGCTTCCTTGATTTTCGGAGACTGCATCGGAGCCGGTGACGCAGCGGTCGTAAAGCTGTTCGTCTTGACTTTCTTGACGAGTGTGGCGACGCGATCGGACATGCTCGCCCCGACCGAAACCCAGTACTCGACTCGTTCAAGATTGACTTTGACACGCTTGGATTTATCGGCGACCGACGTGTCGTACCAGCCGATCTCTTCAATCGCCTTTCCTTCACGATGAACGCGAGAATCCATCACGCAAATCCGGTAGAACGGTCGATGCTTCCGTCCAATTTTCTTCATTCGAATTCGAACTGCCACTCAATGCTCCTTATTGCAGGTTACGTCGTTTAACGGTTTCGTTTCTTTTGCTTTTTCGCTTCTTTACGGGCTTTCTTACGCTTTTCATCCGCCAACTCCTGGTCGGCAGGACCCCGCTTTGATCGCTCTTTCGCCATTTGCAGTCCACCAGCCGGGTTCGCCATTCCCCCCTTGGCCAGATCACGAACCGCTTTCATCCGATCCATCGCCCCCATGCCAGACATCTTCTGTGCCATTCCGGCCATGTTATGGAAGTCTTTGAGAATCCGATTCACCTCGGAAGGCTCAACCCCAGCACCACGAGCAATTCGGTGACGACGGCTGCGATCGATTTTGTCCGGATGAGTTCGCTCATAGCGAGTCATGGAACTAATCACCGCTTCAATCCGCGCCATATCTCCTTCGGCGTCAATATCCGGATTCGATTCCATCAGACCACCCAGGCCGGGAATCATTTTCATCAGATCCTTCAATGATCCCATCTTTCGGATCATCTTCATCTGATCGCGAAAATCTTCGAGCGTGAACTTGCCCGCTGCCATCTTCGCCTGTTGACGCAGGACTTCCTCTTCGTCCATCTGCTCGGAAGCCTTCTCGAATAGCGTGACAATGTCACCCATCCCGAGAATTCGCCCCGCCATTCGATCCGGATGAAAGGGCTCAAGCTTGTCGAGCTGCTCACCCATCCCGATGAACTTGATCGGTACTCCTGTTACCTCTTTAACGCTGATCGCCGCACCACCACGCGTGTCGCCGTCGAGCTTGGTGAGAATCACACCATCGAGTTCCAGCGCCTCATTGAAGGCCTTCGCACTATTGACGGCATCCTGACCGGTCATTGCGTCACAAACCAGCAAGATCTGATCGGGCTGTACCCGGCGATCAATCTGCTCAAGCTCATTCATCAAACTTTGGTCGACATGCAAACGACCTGCCGTATCGAAGATCACGACATCGACACCGGCCTTTTGGGCGGCAGCCAAACCGTTGACACACACTTTCAGCGGCGTCGTCCCGGCAGGAGCTTCACTGTAAACCGGAACACCGAGCTGCTCGCCAATGATTTTCAATTGTTCGATGGCGGCGGGGCGCTGCAAGTCAGCTGCGACCAGCATCGCTCGCTTACCCTGGTCTTTCAGCATCTTGGCAAGCTTGCCACAGGTGGTGGTCTTACCACTCCCCTGCAAACCGCACATCATGATTTTACCCAGACGATCTTTACGCAAATGCAGCGAATGATCCGTTGGGCCCATTAACTCGACGAGTTGCTGATGCACGATCCCGATAATCTGCTGATCGGGTCGTAGTGACTTGAGAACTGCATCACCGAGCGCCTGCTCTGTACACCGCTTAATGAAATTGGTGGCGACATCGTAATGGACGTCTGCTTCGAGCAACGCTTTACGAACCTGGGCTAATCCGTCCCGAATATTGGATTCGGTCAGTTTACCACCGCGGCTCAATACAGAGAGCGCGGACTTCAGGCTGTTGGCGATACCTTCAAACATATCTGGCAATCTCGGGTTAAAAAGATCCGGAGCGTATGACAAGCACACGGCGTCGAGCAAACGACGATCCAGGCAAATTGCGCCCAGGAGCCGGAACGGCCCCATATCATAGAAAATTCGCGAGGCATTCGCAATGTCTCGACCCAAACTTTTCCCCGTACGCGACGGGCGGGAAAAGCGAAACACCGGACGACAGCGGCCGAAAGGGGCTTCCGCGGCGTTTCGACTGCGATCGATCCATCCAAACTCCTCGCAACAAACGCGTTACGCTTGTTACGGATCGGCCAGATCCGCTTTCGGTCAGGCGAGCAATTCTTCGATGACCGTACCATTTTCTACAAGTCGGACAGGGCGGTTACCCCGATCCGGAATCGTGGTCGAAGGGGGAATCCCCTTTAAATGATACATGGTGGCCAAAATATCTTCGGGTGTGACGGGTCGATCCTTGACGAATGCCCCGGTGGCATCGGAGGCTCCAATCACCGTTCCCGGCCGGATTCCAGCCCCCGCCAGCATCACACTGTAAGCCTGCGACCAATGATCGCGGCCACCCCCTCGATCAAGATTGTTGATTTTCGGGGTTCTGCCATGCTCGGTGAGACACATGACCAACGTCTCCTCCAGCAATCCCCGATCCTGCATATCTTTCAACAGACTACTCACCGCCGCATCAAACCCCGGCAACAGCTCATCCCCCAACCGGGTAAAATGATCAAAATGGGTATCCCAGGCGGTGTTGATGATCTTGTATTCGTCCCAAAAGACCGAAACCACCCGGCAACCCGCTTCAAGCAACCTTCGTCCCGCCAGTGCGGCCTGGCCGAACACGGTCATTCCATAGCTTTCACGCAACGACATCGGCTCAAGACTGATGTCGAGGGCATCCCGGACTTTGGCCGAAGTGAGCATCGAATAGGCTTTTCCAGTAAACCGGTCGAGGCTTTTTCCCGCCAGATGTTCGGCCAGATGTCGCTGCTGGTCATCGAGTTGCTGAGCAAGACTGCGCCGGAGATTGAGCCGATCCAGCGTCAGCCCTGGCCGCAATTGGGCTTCCGTGGAAATTCGCAGCCGACTTTCTGGCGTGATCCCCAAATTCGGGTCAGCCACTTCCACATTTCCTAACGCATCAAAAAACGAGACGCGTGAAACCTTTTTCGTCGCCGTCCCCTCAAATTCCGTCCAGACCGGATTATACCCATGCCCCAGAAAGGTGGCGTACGGGCCGGCGCGACGCACCAATTGCGAAAAGGCACTGAACTGCCACGGCAGACCGATATTCCGGGGAACATCCGCCGGCTCTTTTTTGCCGGCTCGATCTTCCAGATAATCGAGCACACTGCCAAAAAACGGGTGATGACGGGTATCAAACGGATTGGTTTCACTCGAAAAATCAAGTGCCGGTGCCCCCGAAAGGGTGTACAGGTTCGAGTGATTATTATGGCCATGCGTCATGGACCGGACGATCGCCATCCGATGTGCCAGCGCCGAGAGCTTGGGAAGCTGGTCGCAAATCGCAACCCCCGGAACCGAGGTCGCTGTCGCCCCCCATTGGCCACGAATTTCCGCCGGGGCGTCAGGCTTCGGGTCCCAGGTTTCAAATTGCGAGGCGGCCCCCTGCAGATACAAGAGCAGAATGTTTTTGGCGCGACCAAACGTGGCAGGTTGCAAAGTCGATTCGGCAGCGGGTAATGATTCGTGGAAAAGGAGTTGCGGCAAACCAAGTCCAGCCGCACCAATCCGCATCACCTGCCGGCGATCGACCAGACGATTGAATGCTGAGGAAGATCCGAGAAGACTGAGCATCGCTGACCTCGTAAATGAATCGTGTCTCCCTTATTGTGCGGATTGAGTGACTCGACGTAAAGCTGGCTTGTGACAAAAAGTACGCTTGCGTCAAAAATCCGACGCGAAGTGGGAATGGTCTATCGCGGATCAAATCCCACCCGAAATTGTTGAGGAAAACCGTTCCATGGAAGTTCAAGAACAATCGGACAATACCGCGACGGCAGACATCAGCAATTCCGCAGCCCAGGTGCGAGATTGGCTCACGAAAGAGCTGGCCGAGGAACTGCGGATCGATCGCTCGCGGATTCGTGCCGATCAACCGATTCTCTCGTTCGGAATTGATTCGGTCCACATCGTATCGTTGATGGCCAAGCTGGAAGACTGGGGCGGGTTTCGGTTTTCCGGTAACCCTCTGGAAGACCACGAGACCGTTGAAGCGTTATCGAATTATGTCGCAGACCGGATCCGCAAGTAGCAACGACATCATGAAGGCCCGACAGGAATGATGCCAACACCGCCAGCAAGCGTGGCCGAGCCCCCTTCCCGATCTGTCGATTGGCCCCGCCTTCTGACCGTCCTGGTCGAGTTGCTGCTGATCGCCACGGTCATTTTTCTGTTCGAGATCGAGCAAAATCGGCATCTCTTTCCAGTGATTTGCATGCTGATTGCCGGTTTTGCGATTCATGCCTGGCTCCCGCAGCGCCAGCGGTTGACCTGCTTTGCAGCCCTATCGATCTTGTGCGTGCTGTTTGTGCTCGGACTGACAAACGGCCTCGTAGTGCTGGCGATTGGTGGAACCCTGATCGGGATTTGTTACTTGCCCGGTCCCTGCAAAATACGGCTGGGGCTGATTGTCGCCGCTGTCGGAGTGTTGGTCATTTTGCGGCGACAATCCCCGTTACCGTTCTGGCCGGTGGTCGGCTCGATGTTCATGTTCCGGCTGATCAGCTTTCTCTACGAATGCGAGAAGGGCAAGACCAAGCCGCACCTGACCTGGGCGGTTTCGTATTTTTTCCTGTTGCCGAACCCCTGTTTTCCGTTCTTTCCCGTCGTCGACTTTAAAACGTTTCGAGAGACGTGGAATCAAAAAGAGGAGTGGGAAACTTATCAACGCGGAATCTCGTGGATTGTTTGCGGACTGATCCACCTGCTGTTGTACCGCTACCTGCGAACCAACATCGTTCCCCAGCCGTATGAGCTCTACGATGTCCCGCACATCCTGCTGTTTATGGTGACGAACTATGCTCTGTATTTGCAGGTTTCAGGACAATTTCATCTGATCACCGGACTGCTGCATTTGTTTGGATTCCACCTTCCCCGGACACACCATCACTATTTTCTCGCCTCCAGTTTCAGCGACATCTGGCGGCGGATCAACATTTATTGGAAAGACTTTCTCTCGAAGTTCGTGTTCTATCCCACCTTTTATGCCCTGCGCGGCCGCCAGGCATCCGCCGGTTTCGCCCTGGTCTGCAGTGTCATGCTGGTGTTTCTCAGCACCTGGCTGTTGCACTCATGGCAGACATTTTGGTTACTCGGCCGATTCCCGCTCACGAGCAACGACGCCGCACTGTGGCTCGGGGGTGGTGCGGTGGTTGCCGCCAACATCCTGCTCGATTCACGCCGACGCGATCAGGGACACTCGTCCGTTGGTTGGGCCGCGTTCAGCCTGGCCGCCCGAACTGTGGGGATGTTCCTGTTAGTGAGTCTGTTCTGGTCCTGCTGGACCAAGCCCGGCTTTCTCGCGCTCCTCGGCCCAGCAATCCATCGTTCGGGGGCAACACAGGGATTGTGGGTGGTGACCCTCTGGATTGCCGCTGCGATCCTGCTGGGCACACTGTTTATATTAGCGCGCAAGCGCTGGTTTTCAGATCAATCCGTCGAGATTCCTCGCGATTTCTTCACGTCTGCCAAGCTGCACTTGGCGCTGCTGGGTTTGGTGATTGCCGGCTCGTTACCAGGATCTGCGATCCTGTTTACGCCCGGTTTGGCCGCTGCCATTACCAAGCTTCGGACCGATCCCGCCACCGCGGAGGTGGCGGGTGGACGACTGCAAAGCTACTACGAAGACCTCAATTCCGCTGTCATTCAGGCCGGTCCTCTGCTGAATGCACTGTCCCCATCTGCAACGGCCCGTCGCGAGCAGGCCGAGGGCTTCTACAAAGTGTCACGTCCGGCCGATCTTTATCAGCAACTCGATTTGATCCCCGGAATCGAAACGGAAATCGAGGGCAAATCCTTCTCCGTCAACGTATTCGGAATGCGAGACCGTAATTCCCTCACACTCAACAAACCACAGCGAACGATACGCGTGGCGATGGTGGGATCGAGCATCGTCATGGGATACGGGGTCTCTGACGACGAGGTCTTTAGTCGCGAGCTTCAGCGGCGATTGAACGAGCCCCAGACGCCAACGGCTCCGGCTATCGAGATTTTGAATTTTGGCGTCGGAAAACAATGGGCACCCCACCGCCTGGTCCGGATCCAGCGTAAAG
Source organism: Schlesneria paludicola DSM 18645 (assembly GCA_945869955.1). Lineage (GTDB taxonomy): Bacteria > Planctomycetota > Planctomycetia > Planctomycetales > Planctomycetaceae > Schlesneria > Schlesneria paludicola_B. The sequence continues at coordinate 1,763 of CAMBQP010000203.1, read as the reverse complement.
TTTTCGGGTTCGAACCGGATTACTTATTCTACTTTGCTCATCAGGACGAATTTCGCGAATTAGCCAGCCATACCGCGCAACTGGTGGCACAGCGACTCGAACTTCCCTCCCGCCATCTGCAAGAGGTCGTGGCACGCTCGGGTGTGAACGCCGAGATGGCACCGGGAGCGATCCAGAGCCGACTGCAGCGGGATGAAGCGGAATTGTTGCTGGCAATCAACCGAACAATTGTCGACGAATGCCGGAGACGAGGGATTCTTCCGGTCTGGATTTATCTGCCTGTTCCCGCACCCGCCATCGAGGACCCCAGGGAGAAACTGGTCGCACTGGCCGAGTCTGCCGGTTTCGTCGTGTGCGACCTGTCGGGTTGGACAACCGTTCGCGAGGGCCTGTTCGATGCCACCGAAGAATTCCATCCGAATGCCGCAGGGCACCAGCGGATTGCGGATGCCTTGATGCAAATGTTACGTGATCACCGTGAATCGATCCCGTTCCCGCTGCCTGAATAACCACAGAGGTCCCCCTCTTCATCAAAAATTCATCAAAAACGGTTCAACGGATAACTCAGTGCGCGGCTGTGAAAATTCAGTTTTCCGTTTTCCGTTTTCAGTTTTTGGGATTTCTTACCCTCCTATTCGCGTTATTCGTTTGATTCGTGGTTCACAATCTTCGCATTTTCTGTTCAGAGTGTGATTCACGAATCGAACGCGGTACCTCAGGGATTTGCCTGAACGCTTCTGAAAAAAGGGGACCACGAAACCGTTCAAGACCAGGCAATTCGATCGTCATGGCCGTCAAACGGGACGAATCAGGGACCGAAGTCGTCATGAATGCTGCAGACTAGGGATTTGCACCTCGCGCACGGGGTTTGTGGTTGAACCGTTTAAAATCCCCACAAATTCCGAATCCTTCCCCCGGAAAAAACCTGTACCCGCAAAGTCTCGCTGAGCGGTATCACCCGTCGATCTGACAAACATCGTCTGTTCCGAATGCTCGACAAGACCTGCGCGTCAGGCCATAGAACCGTCCCCCTTTGACTCCCTGCGGTGATTCTCAGAAGTCGAAACGGAGGTGATAGCGACAGGGATGTCGTCGCAATACTGTGTGGTAGCCGAGGCAGGGATCGCGATGAAAATTCGCCAAACGGGACTGGTTCTGGCTTTAGCGATCACACTTGCGATCGGCTGCCGCACTGCACGACGGGCTCATCACCCATACCATGCCCCGCGAATTGACACAGTATCCCACCCACAATCCGCCGAATTGTCATTGGGAGCACAGCGGGGGGCGGCATCGGCAGCAACTGCCGACGAACTCGATTCTGCTGCGCCAAACATCCTGCAAGTCGCAGCAGCCGAGCTGGAGGATCCGACAAAGTTTTCCCCGGATTCTGTCGCGTCGACACGGCTGACGATCCATCATGCGATTGAACTGGGACTGGTTCAGAATCCCGATCTGATTGCGCTTCGTCAGGCCGATGTGGCGATCGTTCGTTTGGATGTCCGCTCGACGCGACAACAGCAGAAAATTGCGGAAGCCAATTTGCTAACCGCGATGCTGGACCTGAAACGCCATCTTGGCTGGCAACCCGATACCAGCGTTGATCTGGAAGACGACGTACTGCGCTGGACCTGGAGACCGGCGGAATCGTCGCGGATGGTGGAATTGGCGAGTTCCCGTCCGGATGTGATGGCGGCCCGCGCCGATGCCGACACCGCTCGTGCGAATACAAGAAATGCGGTCGCACTCAATGGGACGGCAGC
>CAMBQP010000202.1 GCA_945869955.1 Schlesneria paludicola DSM 18645 | reverse complement strand
TTCAGCGGAACGCGGATCGATTGGGGGCAACGACGACAGGCTTTCGGGGCCGTATTTCTCCAGATCCTGTGCAAACACCAATTGGCACCTTCTCTCGGTGAAACTTTTCTCGATGAAAAATGGGATCAAGGACGTACTGTAAGAAGTTTGACCTGAATCTGTCGAACGAACTCGGCACTGAAAGTCACCACAGCCGACCCCAGCTCGACGTTTGTGATCTTTTCTGTTTCTGGTTCATCTTGTCCTGATTTACGATTTCGGCTATTTGTGCCGTCACCACAGGTTTTTCGGCAATTTCAGAGACGAATCACCTGGGGATCCTTTCGCAGATTCCAATCAAAACGTCCTTTTCCCGTGCTCGAAAATCGGTGCAGAGTTTTACCTCGTGCCCGTGAGAACAGATCGCATGATCAAGCACCCTTGCGGTAGTCAACTCCAATTCGCCCAGCGACTCCAAGGCATTGTTGCCGGCTGGCGGTTGTGCGCGTCGAGCACTCGCATCAGGGGGGGTTGTTGTGATTGCCGCCCCTCCTCTCACCAAGATCAGCAAAAGAGGTTCTTCGTGAGTCGATTGTGGAGCAAGGCGTTTTCCGGCTGTGGCACTCAGTCTTCGTTTTCGTACCGCGTGGGATTGCTGGCACTACTCCTACTCTTCGGCGGGATTCACCCAGAGTTGGTTTCTCCGACGCATGCCCAGTCATCCAAATCGACAGGATCGAGCCGAGATGATTCCGATTTGGGCGACTTGAGCCGACCGAATCGGGCGACGAATAAATCGGCCATGGCCGCAAGTTCCCGCAAAATTCGACAGATCTCGGATTTTGAGCAGGCGGATGAAAAACCGGATTCGCCGTTTCATCTCGACGACGCAGTCGTGGATGTGGTGATTGAGGGAAATTCGACGATCCCCAACCCCGAGATTGCAAAGCATATCAAGACTCGTCCTGGTCGCCCGGTGACACAGAAGCAAATTAAAGACGATGTCGACGCCCTGGTGCGTACCCGTTGGTTTGCGAGCGTCGAGCCAACATTGCGCCGAACTGACGAAGGTGTGGTGCTGGTCTTTCGAGTGCTCGAACGTCCGATCGTTCGGCGCGTCGAATACAAAGGATTGAAAAATGTCAAACAAAAAGTGTTTGATTCGATGACACAGCTCAAGCCCGGAAGCCCCTTCGATGTCAGCTCGAATCGCGAGTGTGCCCGCCGGATGGAAGAGTACTACCGAGATAAAGGCTTTGCGTTTGCCACGGTGACGCTGGAAAAGGGAGATGATCGGGACGATCGGGAAGTCGTCTTCTTGATTAGTGAAGGCCCCAAAGTTCATGTCTCGTCAGTACAGTTTGACGGAAACCGTGAATTTTACGATGGAATTCTGAAAACCAAGACCAGAACCAAGACACGGATTCTCTGGTTATTTGGTGGGAAATATGATCCTTCCTCCGTCAAAGATGACATCGAGGGGGTCAAGCAGTATTACCACAGCCTGGGTTACTTTGATGTCGACATCAAACATCGATTGGAATTTTCTGAAGACAAGTCCAAGCTGGAAATTCATTATGATATCGACGAGGGAATTCGTTACAAGATTCGTCACATTGAAGTCGCCGGGAACAAGATTCTCTCCGAAGACCAAGTTCGTGAAATGATGAAGGTTTCCGAAGGGGTGGCCTACAATTCACGCGACATCAATAAAGATGTCGACACCATCAAAACCAAGTACGGCGAACAAGGACGACTTTTTTGTCGAGTCGATGCGGTACCGCGGTGGACTGAGGACGAAGGAATCGTCGACATTGTCTACAAAATCGAAGAAGACAAGGTTTATCGGATTCGCAACATGAACGTTCATATTTTGGGCGATCATCCCCATACGCGCACAAACCTTGTTCGTAACGCATCGCCAATGCATCCCGGCGAGCTGGCCGATCCCAAGAAAATTTATGCCATGAAACGCCGACTCGAAGGCTCGCAATACTTCGAAACGGGGGCCGAAGGGGGGGTGCGGATCGAAACAAATATCGTCAAAAACGAAAATTGGATCGATCAGCAAACGCTCGAAAACACCGTTCGTAGTCAATCCGCAGACTCGAGTGAAAAGACCGCAAATACCAAGCCCGCCAACACTAAGCCCATTACAGCACCGAAACACAGTACAACACCGAAGCCCAGTATAACGCCGAAAGAATCCGCCACGCGAACCTCCACCGTACCGCTCCCCCCATCCGCCAGCCTCTATGGCGCACCGAGTCGGGTTGGGACGGACGAGTCGCGTGAAGAGAGTCGCGACCCGTTCATTGCGGTGGCCTCCCATTTTGAACAGGCGACTCAACCCGTTGCAATGACTTCAGTGGTATCGAAGCCCGTGATCGATGATGGGCTGTCCCCAATCACGCCAATTTTCCGGGGCCAAAGTCGTGATCCCCTGCAACCACCTGCTAATTTCGGTTCTGATAACAGTCCGCAGGGTGACCCCTTCGGCCGTGCGATTCGGAACCCTGAACCTGACGACTGGACAAATACCCCCGAATTTGTCGATATCGACACCTATTTGTCCGAGGCACGCACGGGGCGTCTGATGTTCGGCGTTGGAGTCAACAGCGACGCCGGGGTCGTGGGAAATATCGTTCTCAGCGAGCAGAACTTTGATATTCTAAGACCTCCGACAAGCTGGTCTGACATTGCCAATGGAACCGCCTTTCGCGGGGGTGGGCAGAAATTCAAGGTCGAAGCAATGCCGGGAACCCAGGTCAGCCGCTATCTGGTTGATTGGCAAGACCCCTACTTTATGGATTCCAACTTTAATCTGGGCGTGAGCGGATTTTATTTCACTCGCTACTATCGCAACTGGTATGAAAATCGGTTTGGCGGACGAGTTCGGCTGGGACGTCAACTCACCAAACAGTGGTCCGCAGCGATGGCACTTCGCTTAGAAAATGTTGATGTCTACAATCCCTCCGTCCCGACACCACAGATACTGGCCGAGTCCGTTGGCAATAATCTGCTCTCCACCTTACGTGGTTCGGTGATGCACGATACGCGAGACGCAGCATTTGGTTCGTCATCAGGACACTATTTCGAATTAGGCTATGAGCAGGCGTTTGGACAATACAACTTCCCACGACTGGAAGTCGAAGGCCGGCAGTACTTCACCACCTATCAACGTGTCGATGGACAAGGGAAACACACGCTGATGCTTCGCGGACAAGCGAGCTGGTCTGGAAATGACACACCCATCTTCGAACGATTTTTTGCCGGGGGTTTTCAAACCTTTCGTGGTTTTGCCTTCCGTGGCGTGAGCCCCGTCCAAGAAAATGTTTATACGGGGGGTAATTTCATGGTCCTCGGTGGTGCCGAATACATGTTACCTGTCACCGCCAATGAAATGGTGAAAGTGGTTGGATTCACCGACTTTGGAACAATCAACGATCAGGTTTCGCTCAGCAATTTCCGCTTGTCGGTCGGGGGTGGCTTACGGATCACCGTCCCTGCCATGGGACCAGTACCGATTGCCCTCGATCTCGCCGTTCCCCTCATGAAAGACGCGACCGATATTCAGCAAGTGTTTGCGTTCTATATCGGTGTGAATCGGTAAACGATTCGCTTTTCAGATCATTCCTTCGTGAGTCGCATGTTCGCCAGCGGAAAAGCCTCATTGGGTCGGTACGGGAACCGATTCAAATCAGGCGGATGGCAACATCCGTTCGGACGATTTGTGCTTGGGGTGTTCTTCGTCCCGGCCGTGGGCATAAACGGCAGTCCACTCGGCCAATCTTCTGCCCAATTTTCGGCAAGCGGCCTGTGTTTCGTCATCGCGTGGTTCTTTGGCCGCAATCGCACCGTAGTGCAAGGTCAACTCGCGGCTGACGTAATCCGTCACACCGAATACCAGAAAACCAAAATTCATCAAAACGGTCAGCAAACTTTGGCAGGCAATTTCCGATCCCCCACCCCAAGCTCCTGAAGAACTGAAAGCACAGGCAATTTTGCCGTCGACCTTGGCCCACTGCGGCATCATGGTTTCGTCCCAAAATTTCTTCATTTTCCAGCTGAGCAATCCCATATTTGTCGGACTCCCCGCCGCGAGTCCGTCGCACCAGATCACATCGTCAGCCGTCGCTTCATCGACCGATTTCAACCGAACTTCGGTCCCCGAAATCGTATTGGCCCCCTCGGCCACGAGAGCCGCCATGCGTGCTGTGTGCCCGGAGTGTGAATCGAATAATACGAGGATTTTATTCATGAAAATGTCCTGGGTTGAGGAGGATTTTGTCAGGGAATGATTTGATTCAGGAATGAACCACGATGACTTACGTCATAACGGCAGCAGCAAGCGACTGCCAGCCTACCCTGTCGCGATTCCCCAAAACTCGACGTAAAGATTGCAAATCCGTGCGGCATTCACGGGAATGCAGCCCGATTGTTTCCGGGCATGGGATCCTGGAAACATCAATCGAAACGACTTTGCAGACATCGCGGCAGAACGAGCCTCGGCCCGTTTCGCCTCGGGAACTTTGACGACGAACTGAGGCTCAACGGGATTTTCCCCTGACGGGATTGTCGCATCTGCAGACCAAGCGGGTTCACGCTGGCGTCTGATCCGCGGCTGGGACTAGGCCAAAATTTCCTGGACGACGCGGCCTGCGACATCCGTCAGCCGAAAGTCTCGTCCGGCGTTGCGATAGGTCAGTTGTTCGTGATCCAGCCCCAACTGGTGTAAAATGGTCGCGTGCAGGTCGTGCATGTGGACTTTGCCGCGAATCGCCTGATGACCGAATTCATCAGTTTCCCCATACGCGAATCCCGGGCGGACTCCACCACCCGCCAGCCACACCGTGAAGCCTGCAGGATTGTGGTCGCGTCCGGTGCCGGCTTTTTCCGCGTAGGGAGTTCGTCCAAATTCGCCCCCCCACCAGACCAGCGTATCCTCGAGCAGACCTCGGCGTTTCAAATCCGCCAGTAACCCCGCCACAGGACGGTCCGTCGCCCGGGCATGGTCGGCATGTTTGGGAAGATTGGAATGCTGGTCCCAGGCGGGGTTGGCACTATTGTCCCCGTAGGTCACCTGAACGTAACGAACCCCCGCCTCGCACAGTCGCCGAGCCATCAGGCATTGTTGGCCGAAGTTGTCAGTTGGCGACTCGCCGATCCCGTAAAGGGCGTGGGTTTCTGCAGTTTCTCGCGTAAGATCAAGGATATCCGGTGCGGCGGTCTGTATTCGCCAGGCGAGGTGATAACTGTCGGCAACCGCTTGCCACTCTTCGTCTGCCGGCCGTCCCGTTTGTTGTAGCGCGTTCAGCCTTGATACGAAATCCAGATCGACTCGACGCTCCTCTCGCGTCGCGGGATCGGTCGCCATGTTACGGAACCTCGCTTCGCGGGGACTTTGGCCGGCGCGACCGAGGACCGTTCCCTGGTGCCTGGCAGGCAGGAATGCGGCACCTGTATTGCGAGCCCCACCATTTCCGCTGGACGCACCAATCGAGACAAATCCGGGAAGATTCTCGTTTTCACTTCCCAGTCCGTAATGAATCCAGGCCCCCATCGAGGGGCGAACAACGGTGGTGGCACCACAATGCAGAAACAGGGTTGCCGGTCCATGGGCTACACCTTCCGTCTGCATCCCCTGCAGAAAACAGAGGTCATCTACGTGCTGCGCCACCTGCGGGAAAAGCTCTGAGACCGCACGCCCAGATTCCCCGTAACGCTGAAACTTCCAGGGCGATCTCATCACACGCTGCGTCGTCGCCAGCGCCCCGTTGTTGGCAAAGCTGCGGGCATCATGAAAAGGCAACATTTCCCCATTTCGTTCGGCGAGCAGCGGTTTCTCGTCGAAGCTGTCAACCTGACTCACTCCCCCCTGCATAAACAGAAAAATCACCCGCTTAGCCCGTGGCGGGTGATGCAGATGACGGGGGTTGGCCGAGGCGAGTCCAGCGAGTGCCATCGAACCAAAGCCGCAGGCTCCGAATCGCAACAGATCACGCCGTGTCCCCCGAATCGCTGTTTCCGGTAATATTTCCGTCATCAAAGGGATCCCATTTCGTTCAGGCGTACAGACGTTTATGCGGTCAGGGGATGTAACGGAATTCAATGGAACAGATCAGTCCCCGCGCAACGCGTCCCCATCGCGTCTGCAGCGGCTGGTTCGAGTCACCCACAGCGGCCTTGAGCAGCGTCGTTTCCTCCGCTGAGGGGGCTCGCCCCAGCAGCCCCCGCACTAACCAGCGGATCCGAGCGTCATCGTCCTGCAGCTGTTGGTTTTCAAGCAAACGTTCGGCGATGCAGAGACTTTGTGAATGGATCAAAGGATGATTCAACAGAAACAAAGCTTGTGGAGCGACCGTACTGACATGGCGACTGCCGGTCACCACGCTGGGATCTGCACCATCAAATGCGGCAAGGATCTCGGGAATCGCATTGCGGAAGGCGGGGAGATAAACCGTTCGAATCGGCAGCTCAATCGGTTCGCCATAGTCATTTTCTTGAGTGGATGAATACGTTGGTCCCCCGGCAAACGGTATGAGTGTCCCGCTGACCATTAACGCCGCGTCGCGAATTCCTTCTGCAGTCAGTCGCCGTTGTGGACGCCAGCTCCAGTACCGATATTCCGGATCTTCGGATTGCTGCAAACCGGGTTTTGACGAAAGCTGATAGGCTCGCGATAAGACGATTCGTTTTACGAGCCGTTTCGTCGACCAACCTTCTTCAATCCACTGTCGCGAGAGCCAGTCGAGCAGTTCGGGATGGGTTGGCGCTTCACCGGTTACGCCGAAATTATCCGGAGTTCGAACAAGCCCGGCACCGAACAGCCATTGCCAGACCCGATTGACATAGACGCGGGGGACCAGCGGTTGATCCTTCGACGTTAGCCACAACGCCAGTTCCCGTCGACCGCTACTCCCCGGCGGAATCGGTGTTGATTCGTCTGGCGAGGCCACCTGGAGAAAACCGCGAGGGACCATCGGCCCCCGGTTGCTGACCAGCCCCCGCAAATGAATATACGTATCCGCCGGCTCCGGGGCCTCAATGACCGAAAGAACCATTGGCCTGACAGGCCCCGATTGCCGGAGTTGTTTGAGCTCGGTTTCGAGTTCGCGGACCTTGCCTTCCAGACGTGACCGCGAATCGTCGGGGAGTTGGCTGGCTGCCAACTGCGGGTTGGCGGCGTTTTTTTTGCTGGCGATCAGATCGTCTTCGCTTAGGAACTGGACCGCGTCGGCAATCACATGCCCGTCGGTCCCTTCATTCGTCACGAGGACGAAGAACTCGGCATTCTGCTCGCAACGAAATGTCCCCAGCGACACAAAGTGCCCATCGAGCTGCGGTGACAGTGTTTCGTTCACCGTCACCTTCTTGGTTCCGTCCGCATCGGTAATTTGAATCGGCACATTCGTGGCCCGGTTTGCACCGGCAGTGTACGCAAACCGAACTTCGTAACGCCCCGGAAGCAATTGGGGCTGAAACCTCAGCGATTTGGTCCCTAGTCCGGTATGTTCGTCGTGCTGATAGCCCGCTCCGACATAGGTTTTGGTAGATTGGGAAGACTTCCATTCACCGATCGGCTGGGCATCCTGATCATCGATTACAGATCCGGGCAGACGGTCTACGGCGATGATTCCCGCTTGATTCGACGGCGAGTTTTTGGCGAGCTGGCTAAGTTCCTCCTTTTGATTTGCTAACTGTGAGGTCAGCGCGGCAATTCGAGCTTCATGAGCCACATGGACCGCTTCGTCGTCGAGACTTAAAGGGAGTGACCGCAACTTCCAGGTCGAGACATTGGCATGCGTCAACATCGGGGCACTTTTGAGAATCCCAGCCAGCGCATAATAGTCTCGCGTCGGGATCGGATCAAATTTATGATCGTGGCATCGTGCACACGTGATGGTCTGTGCAAGCAGTCCCTTGCCGATGACATCGAGTTGTTCGTCGACGACATCCATCTCGAGTGTTCGTTTATCTTGTTCCTCGAGATTGTGGTTGCCGAGTGCCAGATAGGTGGTGGCGACCAGTCGTCGCTGTTGTTCTGCCAAGGTCCCCGCTGGCATCAGGTCACCCGCAATTTGTTCGCGGAGGAATTCGTCATAGGGCCGGTCGACGTCATAAGACTCGATCACATAGTCTCGATAACGCCAAGCCTCTTTCATGATCAAGCCGCGAAGCGTCACCGATTCGGCGTATCGAGCCACATCCAGCCAATGCCGTCCCCAGTGTTCGGCGAATGCTTTCGAAGCGAGCAGTCGGTCGACCAGTTCCCCGTACCGAACGTCACTCGGCTCCCGGCAAAAGTCCTCAATTTCCGCCGGAGTCGGGGGTAAACCGGATAAGTCGAAATAAAGTCGTCGCACTAATTCTGCGGGCAAGGCCTCCGCAGCGGGGGTGAGTCCAGCGGATTGCATCTTGTCGAACAAAAATCGGTCAATCTCGGATCGCCCCCAGGTCGGTTCACCCGTTGGAACAGGATCAACTTGAAGAGGACGATAAGACCAGTGCAAACGGCCCGCTTCAATGTCGGGTCCCTTACGGGGAGCGAGCCCCTCACCCGTCCGTGGATCGAATGCGCCGGACTGGACCCATTTCTCCAGAATTCGAATGGCGGCATCGGCGAGTTTGCCGTCGGGGGGCATCTGAAGTTTGTGATCGTCGTAGCGAATCGCCTGGATCAGCAAACTCGCATCGGGATCACCAGGGACAATCGCCGGACCACTCTCGCCACCAACGGCCCAACCATTGCGGGAGTCCAGCCGTAAGCCCCCCTTGAATTTGGCTCCGTCACCATGACAAGAGAGACAGTGAGTCTGCAGCAGCGGCCGGACTTCACGTTCGAAGAATTCCGCCTTCAGAGCGCGATCGGGTTCATCAGCCCAGGCCGCCAGCGGAACCGCCAAGCATGCCAGCCAGAATCGATAGAAGAGCAGCATGTTGGCTCGGTTGTTCATCTCTTTCCACTAAACATCAATGGTGACCGATTCATGAGGATAATCGGAGTCCCTTGAGGGAAGCAAGCCCGTGTCGGACCCGATAGTCCAAATTGCTTGTCTGCCCCGGATCGACAATCGCCGGACTTGCCGACAATTCTGGTGGGATACAGGGCAGGATTCACGGGCTTGCCGCTGCTGAACAACGAACGATTTTTGGTCGTTCGGCTTCGGCGGCATCACTGGCAGAGTCGGTGAATCCCGTGCCGCAACACTCGTGTATTGGGCCACCTTCGGTCGGTAGCCGGTCTCACAGGGGAACCCGGGGGTACTGGAGCAAAAACTGGCAGGAGTGCATGAAGCGAACGTGATCGCCTGATTTTTGGGGCGGGCGGCCACAGATGTCGGCTTCAAGGCTCAATTGCTGGAACTTTACCGCAAATTTGTGGCAAGACCACTCTCTCTCACTTTTTTCTACCGCCGGGTTTGATCTGCAGCACCATCAAGTTAGACTGCTCGGCTTAAACAGAAGAATCCCAAGATCGTCATTCATCAGGTGCTTTTGCATGTCAACATCGAGCGACACATCCCAATCAGGAATTGCACCGGTGCCAGCAGCCAATGATGCGGCTCAGCCTTGGGTCGAGATCTATGGTTCTCGTGGTCTGCCTGCCTGGTTGGCGAGTCAAAAAACGAGTCTGGCGTTCAGCACCTATCAAACAGGAAAATTGTTCCTGATTGGTACCTCACCCGATGGCGGACTGTCGGTATTCGAACGGACATTCAATCGAGCCATGGGAATGTGCGGGGACGGTCAGACTTTGTGGCTGAGCACCAAATATCAACTGTGGCGATTCGAAAATGCACTGGCATCGGGCGAGCTGCATGAAGGGCGAGACCGGTTATACGTCCCACGGATCGCCTATACCACAGGAGATATTGATCTCCACGATGTGGTGATTGAAGATTCGGGACGCGTGGTCTTTGTCGCTACGTCGCTCAGCTGCCTGGGGACCATCAGCGAACGATTCAGTTTTCAGCCACTTTGGAAGCCCACCTTCATCAGCAAGCTGGCTCCAGAAGATCGCTGTCATCTGAATGGGCTGGCACTGCGAGATGGTCGGGCGCGGTATGTGACGGCGGTTTCCAAGAGCGATGTCGCCGACGGCTGGAGGGCTCGACGAAACGACGGTGGTGTGGTCATTGACGTCAGCACCAATGAAATTGTTTGCCAGGGCTTGTCGATGCCCCACTCCCCCCGCTGGTATCGGGATCAGCTCTGGGTGCTGAACTCGGGATGCGGTCAATTTGGTCGGGTGAACCTTGAAACCAAAACCTTTGAGCCGCTCGCCTTCTGCCCTGGTTACATGCGTGGCCTGACCTTTGTGGGGGATTACGCAGTCGTCAGCCTGTCACAACCTCGACGAGACAAAACTTTCGACGGACTTCAACTCGATGCCGAATTGGCCAAGCGGGATGCGGTGGCCCAATGTGGACTGCAGGTGATCAACCTGAAGACAGGTGACATCGCTCATTGGTTGAAGGCGGAAAGTACCATCACCGAGATTTATGACGTGGTTGCGTTGTCGGGGACCGTCCGTCCGATGGCTCTGGGACTGAAGACAGATGAGATCGAACGACTCTTGGTCCTCGATCAACCGGGCCAGCTATGACGGCAGGGAATTGGCCGCCGGACGGCTCCATTTTGCCCCCGGATTCCGTTCAGTTCGTCGCCAGTACACATGAAAGATTCACATAATCTTCATAAAATCCGGCGGCATGCTCGCATCTGATCGCAACGGTGATTACCATTCTGTGTTCGTGCGGGTCCTCCGCGTTTGTGAAAATGCGTCCTGATTTGGTTGGAAACGTGCATGCAATCACCCGCCGATGAATCCCGTATCCGTGCAGAAGACTTTCCACCATACCCCGGTTCCAAACAGATGCCACGCTGGGATGGGGGCGAGCTCCCCGAAGCCCCGGCGTTTTCTGCACGGAACTGGACTTCCATGCTGGGACCAGGATTGGTCATGGCCTCGGCGGCGATCGGCGGGGGAGAATGGTTGACCGGGCCCGTTGTCACCTCACGCTATGGCGGGGGGCTGCTCTGGCTGGCGGCAATCAGTATCCTGGTGCAAGTGATCTACAACGTCGAGATCAGTCGGTACACGTTGTATACCGGTGAGCCGATCTTCACCGGAAAATTTCGGACGCTCCCCGGCCCCATGTTCTGGTTATTGATTTATCTGGTACTGGATTGCGGGTCATTTCTGCCTTACCTGGCGGCCAGTACCGCAATTCCACTGGCGGCAATCTGGCTGGGTGAATTACCCGACCTGAAAGCAAACGCCGCCCTGCTGAAGTATCTGGGTTGTTTTGTCTTTCTGATTGTCTTGCTGCCGTTGACGTTTGGAGGAAAAGTGTATGATTCGATCAAGCGGATCATGACGTTCAAACTGATTTTTGTCGGTGGATTTCTCGTCACTCTGGCGCTGTTCTATTCTCGATGGGGAACTTGGGAAGAAATTTTCAGCGG
>CAMBQP010000201.1 GCA_945869955.1 Schlesneria paludicola DSM 18645 | reverse complement strand
TGGCAAGCCACCTGCAGCACAGCCACCGGCAGCACAGCCCGGTGCGGAAGAACCTCCGGTCCGACAGGCGAGCGAAAAGAAAGCCCGCCCCGCTCCTCAAGATTTCGAGATTGATAAGCTTCCCCCCGAACTGGAAAAAATACTGGCCCGCTGGGAAACCGAATCAGCAAAAATCAAGTCGCTGCACGGTCGACACTCACGCAGTGAATTCAACAAGACCTTCGCCGTCGAAAAAGTTTCCGAAGGAGAATTCTTTCTGGAAACACCCGACAAGGGTCGGATTGATATGATCGCCAAAGCACCGAAAAAAGACGAAGTCAGCTCACGCAAGGACGCCGAAGGAAAGCCGTACGAACTCGAAAAAGGTTCGTCAGAACGCTGGATCTGCACCGGTGAAGAAATCCTGTCGTTCAACGAAGATGACAAGACCTATTCCCGCGAAGAATTGCCAGAAAGTATGCGCGGCAAGAACATCGTCCACAGCCCCCTCCCCTTCTTGTTCGGCATGAAGGCAGAAGAAGCAAAAAGCCGGTTCAATATGTCACTGATTTCGGTCGGAAAGGATTCCGTCAAACTGAAGGCGGTCCCCCGCATGGATAACGATCGCCAAAATTACCACGAAGCCTGGATCATTCTGGACACGAAACGCTATATCCCAACGGCGGTGCGACTGATCGACCCGAACGGACTCGAAACGGTCTACATGTTCAAGGACATTACGATCAACGACGGAAACTTTGGCACTCGGATTGTGGCCCGTTTCCGGGGTAACCCCTACAAACCGAGTCTCGCAGGCTACAAGCGGCATATCCCGAATGAAGTCGAGCCCGCTTCGAGCAACGCGCCACGCGATGGGAAACCACAGACGCGACAGGCAGGTGGCCCAGTCGGTGGAACCGGCGCACCCAAGCGCGCTCCGAATGAAGTCCTCAGCGATCGACCCCAGCCACCGCGCACCACAGCGGTTCCTCAGCCCGGCAAGAAATAGGATTCCCCCAGTCTCGGGTCTTCTGATTTGCCAAGTTGCCTCGACGAAAAATCGTTGACGCGAAATCGTTGGCGAAAATGCCTGCCAACTGAAACCCGTCGTCCCCGCGAACGGTTGACGCGAGAACCGCGTCCGCTATCGTGGCAGAACGATCGTTCATCGCGTTCATTCCGGCGCAATGCGTCGAATTGACGATCGTCGGGAAAACGTTCCACGAACGAAATTCGTGAGGAGTCTGTAGGCAATGACGTCTGTAGTACAACCGTTGGTACGGGTCGGCAAGGTTTTATTTGGCAAAGGGGTTTTTGCACGTCAGGACATCCCCCAGGGGACAGTCATCGGACAAGTCGCCGGCCGCGTGATCGACGACCCCCATTACGCAACCACATACTGTATCGATCTGGGAGGCACGCTCTCACTCGAACCGCATGGCCCCTTCCGGTTTCTCAACCATTGCTGTACCCCCAACAGCACGTTATGCATCGCGGAAGTGACCAACGCGGATGGAACACCCGCTCCGTCTGAGGTGACGGTCGAGTCTCTGGTCGATATTCGCGAGGGGGCCGAGTTAACCATCGATTACCGCTGGGCTGCCTATGGCGCCATCAAGTGCCTCTGCGGCAGCCCCCAATGTCGCGGCTGGATCGTCGCTGCCGAAGAACTCCCCAAGCTGCTCCGGCAGCAAAAACGCAAGGCGAAATAAAGGTTCAACGACAAACCGTGGCCGGCAGTTTTCAGTTTTCAGTTTTCAGTTTTCAGAATTGTGGGGTTTCCTCCCGTTCCCCTTTTCCTCTTCCTTCGTTGCCATCGTTACCTTCTGTTCAATCCGGATTGGACGTGAACGAGCAACATCGGCAGGCAAAAGCATCGCAATCAGGATGCTCGGGCGATGTCCCCTGAACGCCACTCTGAAAACTGAAAACTGCCGCGTTAGCGTGGATTACTTTTTTTCCTGCTGATAAATCGCCAGAATCACGTCTTCGACCGTCTTGAACTTGGTTTTCCCCGTCGAAACCGCATCGATTTTTTCACGGGCTTCGACCGAATTGAAGCCCAGGCTAATCAAAGCCTCCAGGGCTTCGCCCAGCACCCCTTTGTCCGCCACCTTGGCCTCGGGGAATTCCTTGGCGACCATCAACGCAAATTTGGCCATCCGCCGCCGTAACTTGGCCACGATCCGTTCACTCATGGCAGGCCCGATCCCCGGCAGCAGACTCAGCTCTTTCACATTCTGCTCTTCAATCGCTTCCGCCACTTCCCGCACCGGTCGGACCATCGAACGAAGCGTCTTTTTGACCCCCATCCCATCCACAGAACAGACCAGCTCGAAAAATTCCAGCTCCGCTTCGCTCAAAAATCCGACCAGCCGTGGCGTCAATCGCCCCTGCTGAGGATTCCCCTCGATGTACTCGATCGTCTTCAAGCTGATCGTCTGACCCAACGAAACCTGCAGTTGCCGCCGCACAAATTCCGGGACAAAGACTTCGTATTCAAATGCCCCCACGTCAATCCGCGCCTCGGCCTCGCCCAAACGGACCAATTGACCGGTAATTCGTGTAATCATGCTGGCACCTCCCTGTTAATTTCGCTCGCTACGACCCCGCTCACCATTTCGTGGCGGCAGCTCGTTCCAGCGTAAAGACTGCTGTCCCGTTCCGGAACAGCGTGACGGTCCCCGTCGATTGGCTGACCGTGATCGCCATCGCCAACGTATGCGCCGAAATCGCGGCGGCGGTCTGATGCCGCGCCCCCAGACCGTGCGGCAAACCGGGCGGCGATGACTTCGGCATCAGGTACGTCCCAGCACTCAGCACCGTTCCATCCCCCTGAATGATGAAGGCTCCATCAATCAGCGCATACTCTTTCATCGTCTCGCTCAAACTGGGGTCGAGCACGTTCCGGAGTTGTTTCGAGTACCCGTGGAAGGGATTCAGCACCAGCTGCTGGGCATTCCGCAGCACGTTCCGGGCATCACCCACAACAAACATCGCGCCGACCGGATGCGCCTCACGCCCCTCGGCCGCAATTTCCACCGCCAGCGACAAAACCCGCAGCATCACCGCCGGACGCACAATATCGACCCCGCGTCGATTCTTTTCCGACAGCATCGCACGGAAATGTGCTTCCGGTTTCGTCACCGTCACACTGTCTAGCCGCCGTCCATCCGGCCCGGTCACGCAAATCACGCTCGCCTTCTCGTGCAGCAGATTCTGTGACGAGGCGAGCAATTGCCCCAGATTCGCCCGGTCCATGCGTGACAACGAGGCATGCAGCCCCTCGAACACATGCGTATCCTCGCGATCGATATGAAAATCGTCACTGTGCTCGGTCGTGACAATCAGCAACCGCCCCTTCCACTGCGATAATGAATCCCACGGGACACTTTCCAGCCGGTCAATCGCAATCAAGAGCGCCTGAGCCCCCAGGGATTCCACCAGAATCATCGCTTGCTTGATGAGCACCCGCGTCAACAGCGGAATGCTGGGACTGCGTGTCGGCCGCTGATCGGGCTGGATCCCTGCTTTCGCCAAAAGCAACGTATCAATGGTTCGTGCGTCTTTGGCATCAATCAGTTGCTGCCGGAACTCGGGCTGCTTCAAGAGCTCTGCCAATCCCGCCAGGACCTCGACGTGCGTCTGTTGCAGCTTTCGGCCAATTACCAAGAGCACAACCAGCTTCACGCTTTGACCGTTCGGCACACCGTAATCAATCCCCGCACGGCTGCGGCCCAGCACCACACGAAAATCACCCTCCCAGTCCACAAAGGCGTGCGGCAGGGCAAAATCTGACGAAACCAGCGTCTGTGCCGCCGCTTCACGCTCTTCAATCGCCTCGAGCACGATCTCGGGGGCAATCCCCTCGTCCTCCCAATTTGCGGCTTGAACGAGCGCTCGAATAGCGGCAGGTCGCTGCTTGACAGTCAGCTCCATGATCCGAATCGCACTCACCAAATCGCCGAAATCCACCGGCTGGCCCCCATTCGATCAAGAAGACAACATGACTAAGACACGACGAGCCTCTACGTCTTATATCCCAAGCTGCAGGAAGCTGGCAACCACGTCCGCCAACACCGGTCACGATTACCAAAATCTGCGGGATTTCCACAGAAATCATCAGGGATTCCGCTGCCAAACTTGTTCAGGTCGTACCAGCCCCCCAGAAGCCGAATCGTGGCGCGGCCCTTGGGATTTCGGGTTCAAGGATAAAATCAGTGTTCAGTGTTCAGTGTTCGGTGTTCAGTGTCTGGAGTCTGGCGTCTGGAGTCTGGAAATTTCTTCTTTTCCTATTCGTGCGATTCGTTTGATTCGTGGTTGAAAGTCTTCGCATTTCCTGAAATTCGCCTTTTCTGAAACGGATGCGATTCACGAATCGAAGCAGTATTCCATGGATTTGCGTGAACGCTGGGGTGAGCTTGGGACCACGAAGCTGGTCAAGACCGATTCGTCCGATCGTCATGGCCGTCAAAGGGGACGGATCCGAGACCGAAGTCGTCCTGTTTGCTGCTCGTCCTGTTTGCTGCTCGTCCTGTTTGCTGCTCGTCCTATTTGCTGCAGCGTCAACGATTTGTACCACACGCACGCGGTTTGTGGTGGAACCGGACTCCGCGCACTTCCGGCAAGTCTTCTATTTATTTGGAAATATTTCAAAAAAAGATATTGCTTTTATTTTTTTAAAGTGTTTAATAGGGGCCATGAACAACACACACAAACATCACCGCAGCAGCAGCAACCGCAACGAGAACCAGACGCCCGGCACGTTCGTGGTCCTCCCCCGACGGGCCGCACCCGGCTGCCACTACAAACTGGCACCCTCGGGAAGGTCACTCGCGATGGAAACCACGGTCGCACCGGAAATTGACCGCCAGGCCATGTCGGCCCGGGCCGTAATTTCCACGGCCACCATCGACCGAGTCCAAGACCTGCTGATTCCCCGCGGCTGCCGACTGGAAAACTACCAGAAAAATCCCGTGGTCCTCTGGGGGCACGGACTCGAAGGGATCAGCCAGCCGATCGGAACTTCGCGAGACCCCACCGGGAATCTCGCGGTGACCATCACTGACGATGAGGTCCGGGCCACCTCGTGGTTCTCGCAAACCTCACTGGCCGCCGCACAAATTTTTGAACTGATTGACGAAGGAATCGTCCGGGCTACGTCCGTACGCGAGACCCCCCTCAAGTCCCGCATCGAACGTCACCCGCATGTCGGAGACATCCTCATTGTTGAGGAATGGGAGCTCGAAGAGTGGTCCTGGTGTGCGATCGGGGTGAACCCGGACGCGGTCGCCAAGACGCTGCATCGCAACCGGCTGGGTGGCCAGCCGATTATTTCGTCCATTGTGAAATCACTCACCACAGTGGCACCTGTTTACAAACGTTTTGGCATCGGATTACCAACGGAGAAAGTGATGACCGACCCCAGTCGACTGAATGAAGAACCTGAATCTGTGGATCTCCCGCTGGAAGATCCCCCCACCGCCGCAGAGACCGACGAATCCGATGCCGACCGACAGCCCTACGGCTCGACCGTCGTCTCGGCCGTTCATACGGCACTCACCGCAGCCTGTCAAAATATCGAAGATGCCATCGTGCCGCTCGAAAATCCGACCGTCAAGGAAGGTCTGAATGCCATTCTGATCTCGCTCCAGGAACAGATCGCCGCCATCGAAGGACTGCATTCCTCGAGCTACCCCGACCAGCCATCGCTGAAGTCTGACGACGGATCCGATGGTCAAGAGGACGAGGCGATGAAAGCCTTTCTCGCCTCGGGCCGCGTCGCCTCGCTGCAAGTACTGGGACTCGGAGCCCGACTCAAGGGATTGATCGGAGCCCGAAATCTCACCACCGATCAGCGGCGAACACTAAACGGTGTCTCCCGCCAACTCGGTCGACTGGTTTCACAATCAAAGTCCTACCAGTGCGACAACGATGAAGCCAAAATCGCCGCACTCGAAAAATCGATCCACGAACTGACCGGACTCGTCGGTCACCTGCGGAAATAAAACCGCTTCGGTTCAAACACCCGCGTCGGAAACCGATCCCCCGGACTGTTCGCCCAGACTGTTCACCCAGACTGTTCACCCAGACCGATTGCCCGGACCGATGCCCGTACGGCCTGACCCACGTTGGTCTCGCCCCCTCTTCCCGTTGCCAGACCGGTTCTTCCTGTTCGCAGGATCGAACAGGGTCGCACCTAAACCCGGGTCACCACGACCTCTGGTCACTACGACCTCTGGTCACCCCGACCGGGTCACTAAACCGGGTCACGAAAAACCCCGTGGCCCCAAAACTTGGGACCCCAAAACCTGGGTCCCCAAAAACCAATTTGTCCGCCGTGACGCATGGGACCAGTCATTTCTGGCCCCGTGACGCGCAGGGCTTCACCCCTTCGTGCTTTGAGTTTCGACGTTTTTTCCTTCACAAAAAGAGAACTGATCCATGCCAACCATCGATGAACTGACCAAACAAGTGACCGAACTGACCGGTACGGTCAAAAGCTTGTCCGATAAGCCCGACTTCAGTGGCATTCACCGCGACCCCGAGGGACGCATCACCGGCCAGTGGTCCGATACCGACGAATCGGTCACGATTGTCAGCGGTCGCGACGATCTGGATGGGCCGCGAGCCCGTCGGCACCTGAAATCAAAGGCCGCCCTGTCGGCGCTGATTCGACAAGGGTACCGACCCTGGGGTGAATTCAAATCGCTGGGAGATTTTGTCCGCAGTGGTTTCGAAGGGCATCAAAGCTCCACCTTCCATGATCGCTGTCGTTCCCACTTCAAGGCGATCCAGGGGATGTCCGAAACGCTCGGGTCCGATGGCGGGTTCACCGTCATGCCCGAATTCAATCACAACATCTTCCAGCACGTCTATGCGAATGACCTGGTCGCCTCGACCGACAACTATACCGTCGGTGGCAACAACATGACCTTTCTAGCCAACGCCGAAACGTCGCGAGCTCATGGCAGTCGGCACGGTGGTTTGCGTGGGTATTGGACCGGCGAAGGCCAGTCCATCTCTGCCAGCAAACCGACCGTCCGCGAAATCCAGCTGAAACTGCAAAAGCTGGCAGTCGTCGTCTATCTCACCGATGAACTGATTTCCGACAGCGCCCAGGCCCTCGAACAGTACGTCACCCGCAAGGCGGCCGACGAATTCAATTTCATGATCGGCGATGCGCTCTTCAACGGTGACGGTGTGGGCAAGCCGTTGGGAATTCTGAACGCCCCCAGCCTGCTCGCGATTGCGGCCGAGACTGGCCAGACCCCGGCCACCATTGTCGCGGCCAATATCATCAAAGCGCAGAACCGCTTTTTTGCCCCCTATTTTGGGAATGCCAACTGGTACCTGAACCAGGATTGCATGCAGCAACTGATGCAATTGACGCTGGGGACGGGAACCTATTCGGGGCAACTCGTCTACATGCCCCCCTCTGGCCTGTCAGGAGCCCCGTACGGGTCCCTCGGCGGTCGCCCCTTAAAGCCGATCGAGTTTGCAGGAACGGTTGGCTCGCTCGGGGACATCGTGCTGGCGGACCTCAGCCAGGTCCTGTCGATCAGCAAAGGGGGCATCGCCCAGGCGGTTTCGATGCATGTCGAGTTTCTCACGGATCAACTGGCACTCCGATTCACCATGCGGATGAACGCCACCCCGTGGGAAAACAGCCCGATCACCCCCTTCAAGGGGACTAACACCCAGTCCAGTTTCGTCTGCATCGCCGCTCGCTAACCAATCCTCAACCCGATCTCAATATGATCTCAACATGATCTCAACATGATCTCAACATGATCTCAACGAAAGAACTTTGTTATGTCCGACTTTAATCACGAATTCTTCGAAATTGCCGATGTCATCCCGGCGTTCCTGCCGGTCGATATGCAGACGGGTGCCAACAATGGTCAATGGGTCGCCATGAAACATGTCGGCCGTCTGGTTTGCGTGCTGATCAAGGGGGCCGGAACCGCCGGTGATGACCCGATCATCACCCTGAAGCAAGCGACCAGCAATACCGGGGCGTCTGCCAAGGGACTCACGTTCACGCGGGCCCGAGTCAAGATTGGTCCTCTCGCCTCGACGCCGATCTGGTCGATTGCCACGCAAACCGCCGCCAACACCTACACCCCCACCAGTGCCGCATCCCCGGCGGTGATCGCGGTCGAAATCCAGCCGACCGACCTGGATCTGAGTAACGGCTTTTCCTTCGTCCAGCTCTCGATTCCCGACACCGGGTCCAACCCGCAACTCGGAGCGGCGTTCTATATCGCCTTTGGCCTGAAATATCTGCAACCGGTCACCCCGTCGGTACTCGCATAAACCTTGGGCCGGTAACAGTCTGTTGAAAAACGGGGACTGACTCCGACCCAACTCAGAAACCCACTTGAATCAGACACTGTGCGAGGTGACTGTCCCCGTTTTTCCACGATTTTGATTTCTTGTTCCACATTCCACCGTATGACATTCCTCTGTCTGAAAGGTCTCTTCATGGCGACTAGTATGTCCACAAAACAAAACAACAAACTGTATTCTGTGGCACTCACCCTCTTCAGCAATCGCTCGATGCACTCGGGATTCAATCCCCAGCAACTGGCGCTCGCTTGTTTCCGTGATGCCAAAATCTTTGTCAGCACCGCGCAGCAAATCCAGGAAAACCGGGTGAATCCGTCTGCCGACGACGAGAACCCACTCGATGCCGCCTGTGCCCCGAATCTCAAGCGAACGCATCCGATCAATCTGATGTCCCGCGCCTGGGGCGACCTCAAACGGGTCCAGGACGCACTCAGTGATCTCGAAGCCAATCCGAGTGCCGAGTACTACGAGGCCTACGGCTGGGGGAAGCCCGAGGTCAACCAGGCGCGCGCCCTCTTCCCCGCTGTCGTGCAACGCTCCCAAACCACCACCAAAGTGAATTGAGGTTACCATGAGTTACGGATCCACCGCGTACGAATCGTTCGTCCGCATCCACCTGGAATCAGGCGAACCACGCCAACCGACCTGGAACGCGCTCCCCCATCTGGGTCGCCTCGCCTGGGAAGCGGCGGCCCAAGCGGTTGCCATCGCGATCATGCCGGAATTGATGAATCCCGATCCCTCCGAAATTGACGAGGATGATCATCTCGGGGAATACCCCGATCCGCCGGTCGAGGGACTGCATCAGGATGAGCATCAACCTGAGCATCAACCTGAGCATCTCGCTCAGCATCAGGAGCATCAACAAGCTGCGCATCAGGAGCAGGACCAACCCGTTGACACCGTTCCAGAATCAGGACCGCAGACCACGCCGGCAGATGCCCCGGTAGATGACACTCCGGTAGATGACACTCCGGTAGCTGCCAGCAACCACGATGCCAGCACAAACGATGCCAGCACAAACGAGGTCCCCGCCGCTCCGGTCGCGATTCCTGATTCGCCAAGTGCAGCAGTTTCGCCCTGAAACGCCCCCGCTTGGCAATCCGCCTCTTCACTTCCCCTGCCCCAGATTGACCGACGGAAACCGGCATCATGGCTCTGACAACACTCTTATCGGTCAAAACCCAAGGGGGAATCGCCGTCAGCGACACCAGCCGCGACGCACAACTCCGGATCTTGATCGACGGCGTCACCTCGCTGGTCAAGCAACAGCTCAACCGAAATCTCGAATCCCAGCAGTATCTCGAATACTACTCGGGGGACGGATCACCCCTGCTGCTGCTGCGTCAGTATCCCGTCACGACCGTCTCACTGGTTTGTGTCGATGACGCAGGCTGGTTTGGGGCGGGACCGGATTCCTTCGCACCGACCCGAAATCTGATCGAAGGGGTCGATTATGCCTTGATGTCCGGGGCGATTGGTCTGGGATCCAGCGGTCTGCTCCGACGGATCGGAACCGTCTGGTCCCAGCCTCCCGCCCGCACGTTCGGTGTACTCGGGAATCTTCCCGGAATTTCGCGTGGCAACATCCAAGTACAGTACACCGCCGGTTTCCCCGTGATTCCTCCGGCCATCACGCTGGCCGTCAATGCACTGGTCCTCAAACAAGCGTCGCTCGCCCCCTTGGGGGGTGCCGCAGCGCAACTGGGCTACGAAGACGCCCGTATCGGATTTTTCGCACCCGCCGACGCCGCCAAAGTGTTGGGAAGTATCGAATCGATCCTCGCCAACTATCGTTCAATCGCCATTTAGGAACCATTCGTCATGCTCAGTCGCCTCCTGGCCCGCTCACTCATCGGGATCGTTCCCGAAAAACTCGTGGCACGGATCACGCTGCTCCCCGACACCGTATCCCCCACAACGATCACGGTCTTCCATGCCTGGCTGAAGCCCCTGCAGATCCGCCTCACCCGCTACGGCCAATTGAATCTGCAGGGGGACGAGACCCTCATCAAAATCCCGGATGACGAGCTCAATCCCGTCGGCAACGGCCGCGAAATCCGGCCCCGAGATCAGATCGTCATCAACAGTACGACCTATCGAGTCCTCGCGGTCCGCCTGATGTCGGTCCGGACCGTCTGGGAATGTCTTTGCCGGCAGGAGCTGGTCTGATGCCCGGAATCTCGAACCATTTCGACACACTGCTCGCCATCCAACAACGGATTGAGGGACTGTCGCTCCCTGGACTGAGCGGCGGCGCGGTGATTCAAGAGGTCGCCACCTATCAGGACCGAACCGTCACGCTGCCATTTATCAGTCTGTCCCCCTACGGACCCGAAAAACTCGGCAACGAATTTAACGACCGCGATGGTGCCTATTATGGGGTCCTCGTCGCGATCGTCGCCAAACCCGATGTGAACTCGCTCGAAACCCGCCTCGGCTGGCGGCAGACGATCCGTCGAGCTCTCAATAACACGTCGCTACCGGGACTCGGCCAAAACTACAACCTGACGGTCGAGCCCGAAAACACGGTCGATTCCAAAGCCTGGTTCGACCGCAACGCCTTCGTCAGCGGCTTCATCGTCCGGGCGTTCTTCCAGGAACCTCGTCTTTAAAGACGCGTCGGTTTTTCTGGGGCCGTTTATGGCTTGGTTTTGTTTTTGGCAATTCGGTCAATGCGGGTTAACCACAGAGACACCGAGGCACCGAGAAGAAATTGAGAGGAAGAAATTGAGAGATAAACGGCGAGGGTTAGGAACCAGTAGTTCAACGCCCGCTGTTAAGAACCATTCGTTACATGCCAAACGTGATAAACGAAAATTTAAAAATCGTTAGTTCAAAAAACGTCCGTAGCGAATCGTTCAAAACTGACCATTCAAAACTGACCATTCAAAACCGACAGTTCAAAACCGATAGTTCAAAAAATGTCGGAAGCTCGCAATTCAAAACGGACCGCGAAAATCAATCGTTTCAAACGAAAACCGAAAAGCAAAACCCAGAATCCCACAATTGAAAACGTTTAATGCACGAAAAGGAGCATAATCGAGATGGATGTTAATGGATGCCACGTCGTCAGCGAACCAGCTCAGACCCCCGAGGGCTGGTCTTCAACCGTCACAAAAGAGGGTGTTCTCAAAGGCCCCTTCGCCACACTCGGCGAAGCGATT
>CAMBQP010000200.1 GCA_945869955.1 Schlesneria paludicola DSM 18645 | reverse complement strand
CCGCATTCATCATCGCAATTGTGGTGTGTTTCAGCTCACGATCACGACGGATCTTGGTCTGGAACATCGGACCGAGCATCGTCATGTGCATGGTGATCAACGCCTGATTGTCTTGAATACCGCAGCCTTCGCGGAGTCGTGCGCGATTTGCGGTGAGGAACATCGTCCGCCGAATCGATTGTCGATTGTGCTGGATCGTCCCGATGACGTGGTCTCGGATTTCCGGCGAAAATGGAGGCAAGTGTGTCATGCAGGATGATACGACTGTTAACCAGAAAAATGAGACCGAGCCGCGGCAAGGCATTCAGTCCCCGCCACCATCCTTCCGAAATCGGGGCAACAGTTTTGAAACGGTTCGTTCTTCTTATCGCTTGGCATTGTTGCTTGCACTCCTGTCAACACTGACTTTGGAAATCGCGACGGCCGATGGCGAACAACCCGTCTGGAGAGTTGCTCTGACCTTAGCCTGTGAGGCCGCGATTGTTGCCTTTCTCAGCTTTTTCGCGCGGCGAATGAACTCGCCGAACACGAGCGCCTGGAAACGACGACCAGTCGCTCAGGCGGAAAAGAATCACGATGCGGGACTTGGCGCCCGGTTGCATTTGATCTGGATCCTGTGTCTGGCCACCGCCCCGTTCATGATAGAAATCGTGATTCGTGGGGTGACCGACACCATGTTGCCACTCGAATTGCTGTTGCTGGCTTATTTTCGCAACGGAGTGCTGGCGTTGGCCATCTTTGCGCATCGAAATGACTGTCAGCGGATGTGCTGTTCTCTGAGTACATTTCTGACAATCTTCGCCTCGGCGCTGGCCTCGCAGATCTGGTTACATGGTTTGGTTGTGGTGTTTTCAGTGATCGGTATTTGGTGGCTGATGGGGAGCTACTGGGAAACCCTGAGGGGTCGTCTGGCCGCGACTTCTGAAACGGAGCCCTCAAAACGCTGGCTGTTGGGATTGCCGATGATCGTATTGACAGTGCTGCTCGGATTACCCGTGGCGGCAACGCAGACTCACGCCTTGCGTGGGTTCATGCCGAGTTCAGGAGGAACGGATTGGTACAGTGAATCGGCGCGGAGCGGTGTCGGGGACGGTGATGCGCTCGTGGCGGGGACAGAGAATATTCAGAGTTTTGCACCGATCGAAGACGCGCCGTTTCTCAATTCACACGACCCCAGCCTCTATGACTTGTTTGACGACAGCTATAGTGAACCCGTGAAAGTGGAAAAGCAGGAACGAGCGATCTCTCTTCTTCCGGAGTTCGCAGCGAAACAAAAAGAAAGTCACCTCGCGGAATCGAAACAGGCGGGCAAGGAGTTTTCCACGTTGCGTAAGCAGGGTGAGACAAAACGCCAAAACATGAGCAACCTCGAATCCAATGCCCTGCTGTATGTGAAAGGTCGCGTCCCTCTGCACCTCAAGCTGGAGACCTTTGACCGTTATGACGGCATCGATTGGTTCCCCGATTCGCTGTCGACAAATGTTCCCAAATTGGAGATTCAGGCACTGAACGGTAAGCCGTGGCTGCGAGTCTCCGCGTCAACACTCCTTGAAATCTACAGTCCGCCGGAAACGCATGCGTTAAAAATTATCCACCTCGACACGAATCGAGTCCCTGCCGCCACTCAGCTGCTCGGAATCCATATCGACAAAGTGGATCGAAGTGACTTCTTCGAATGGGCTCAGCCTGGCATCGTCCGTATGGACCGCGACAAACTTCCCCCACTGAGTGTGATCCACGTGCAGTCTCGTGTTCTCGATGAACGAATACTTCCCAAGGCACACGTTCATCTCTCGAGCGGTCCCGCAGTCTATCGGCAATTTGGAAGCGACGAACAGTCGCAGCGCGTGCGCGAACTGGCCGAACTCTTGACAAAGGATATTCCCATCGGTTGGCCACAAGTACAAACGATCGTCGAACGTCTCCGCCGCGGCTATGTCCATGATCATGCTACGAAGCCGCCTGCTGAGTGCGAACACACTGTGGCTGATTTCCTGTTCGAAAGCCGACGCGGTCCTGACTATCAATTCGCATCTTCAGCCGTATGGATGCTGAGATCCCTTGGTTATACGACCCGGCTTGTCAGCGGCTTCTATGCCAATCCCGCACGCTACGACATGCGAGCCCGGCATACTGCGGTGACGGCGGACGATGTTCACTTCTGGGCCGAGGTCTGGGCCGGAAGCGACAACTGGATCCCGATTGAACCGACACCCGGCTATCAGTTGTTGCAACCTCCGCCGACGCTCGGCGAGCAGTTTCTGGCCGCAGGCCTAGGGGCGTGGCAGTGGTTTGTCGCGAACGTGATCGCGATTGTCGTTTTTGCCACGACCATGATTTGGTTTTTTTTCCAACGACATTTCGTGGCGGATCTCATTTCGACCGCAATTTGGCGGTGGTGGCCTGCTCGTGGTGAGCGAGCTTTCGTCAGGCAAACGCTTCGGTTGCTTGATCGTCGTTTCCACCGGATGGGGTTTAAAAGGCCACTCGGTATGACGTCCACGAGGTGGCTTGAACGGACGGTTTCGTGTGCCAGTGACTCAGATCGACAGTCAGCCCACCAGTTTAAGGAACTCGCCGAATGGGCCGACTTTGGCCCTGCGGAGATGTCCATTCCGTTGCCTGAATACCGCGCTGTCTGCCACAAAGCGGTTCTGGTCTGGTCGTGGAGGACGGTAGCTCAAGGGACAGTTCAATCGTGGAATCGATCGGGCTCGCGGCATGCTCTTTTTCAATTCAACTTCCTTCAGCAACCCGTGGGCTGGCTTCGAAAGATTGCGAAATGAATACTGTTCTTGAACTCCGTCTCGCGAAACCGGCTAACGCAGATCTTGAAGATATCGAACGCGTCCGCACTCGGTTGAATTCGGTCCTGCGCGGTAAGGCGGATGTTGTGCAATTCGTACTCGCGTGCTTAGTGGCTCGAGGGCACCTGCTCTTGGAAGATCGTCCGGGTTTAGGCAAGACGACGTTGGCGAAAACGCTGGCCGACGCACTGGGAGGTCGTTTTGCTCGCGTTCAGTGTACACCCGACCTGCTTCCCAGCGATATCACCGGATTCAACATCTTTAATCAAAAGTCGCACGAGTTCGAATTTCGACCGGGGCCGGTCTTTTCGGACATTCTCCTCGCCGACGAGATCAATCGCGCGACGCCGCGAACGCAAAGTGCGTTGCTGGAATCCATGGCCGAACGTCAGGCGACCATTGATACCGTTCGATACCCCCTTGCTGCAGAGTTCTTCGTGATCGCCACTCAGAATCCGCACGAGCAACATGGAACGTATCCGCTGCCGGAAGCACAACTCGATCGTTTCGCGATGAAGTTGAATATCGGCTATCCGCATCGAGATGACGAACGACTCATGCTGGCGGACGCGGTCGTATCTGCGAGTCGCCAAGCTGCCGAGCATCAATGCTTGTTTCTGCCAGGGCAACTCGCTCGCATCCAGGATCGTGTCGCTGAAATCGCCGTGGCCGAGTCCGTGCAGGATTATCTCGTTCGTCTAGCGGAAGCTTCACGTCAGCATCCTGAGATTGTCCTTGGGCTCAGTCCACGTGGACTGTTGACGTGGCAGCGAATGGCTCAGGCATGGGCTTACCTTGATGGGCGTAGCTTCATTACCCCGAACGATGTGCAGGACGTGGCGATGCCTGTGTTGATCGTCCGTCTTGGAATCGAACACGACGACGCGAAGCCAGTGATTGAAGGACTTCTCAACCGCGTCCAAGTTCCTACAGGAGTCTGATTGAACATGTCCGTCAGGCAAATAACAGTCCCGATAGTAGACTTTCGTGAACGATTCGTTCGGATCGGCGGTCAATCCGCAGAAAGGACTCGAACGATTGCCATGGCAGGTATCTGCGTGGGGTTGCTGGTTCCATTATGCCTCGTCGGTTGTGAAACCAATTCGTCGGGCGATAAAGGGCCTCAACATCCGCATCACACCCATGTTCACCAGCATCCGACTTTCGCCGAATCGGTGGCCCAAGTTCGAAGCCGATCGGTGAGGTTTACTTCGAACCAAGGTTCGACAGATGCGGCACTCGCAGAATGGAAGAAACAGAAGCTTTTGGAGTTCATCCGGCAACTCCCCGAATTGGCGGCCGATACCGACCTCAAGAAGAAAGAGTGGGATCGTGTGAATGCGATTTCGAAGGAGTTGCTGGGGATCATGAAACCACGGGATGCTGCCTCGAATCAGGGAACTCCCTTCGACTCAGACCGATTTGCAGTGTTGATCGCGGAGTTGGAAACGATGGCGGCCTCAAATCAATCGCTCGACTTTTAGTGACATATCGACAACGAGAGATGATTGAACAACGACTTCCAGGTGCAGAATCAAGGAAAAGGATTCGGATCATGTTATCCAGCGTATTCTGGGGTGCGGTTCTTCGGGTCGCACAGGCGGCGCTTCAGGCCACCCCCTTCATCTTTACCTGTCTGTGCATCACGGGCCTATTCCATCGACTCATGGGACAGAAGCATACTCGGTGGCTATTCGGATCGAACTCGGTTGCCTCGCTGTTTCAGTCGTGGCTGATTGGTATGTTGCTGCCGGGTTGCTCATTGGGTGTGATTCCCATCGTAAAACAATTGCGCCGCAGCGGCATCGCCGTAGGGACGATCTTCGCCTTCGCCTTGTCGTCGCCGCTATTCGACCCATTGTCGATGTTGTATGGGCTAACACTTTCCAAACCCATCACCATCATCGCATTCGCGATTTGCTCGCTGATCGTGGTGACGATCTCCGGTAGCATTTTCGACTGGCTGTTTCCCAACACAGAAGTGACGTTCGAAGAGCCTCCCGAAACTCCTTACGGCGTCAAGCGGTTGCTGGCGCTACTGGTCTTCATGGCACGGGAGACCGTCAGTAGCACGGCGGGCCTGATCGGCTGTGGGCTCTTGGGTGTGGGGTTGCTGAGCACGGCGTTGCCCCCCGGCAGCCTCGGGGGATCCATGAGCCATGCCAATCCGTACTCGCCACTGCTGATGACCGCAGTCGCCATTCCGGCCTATGCCACTCCGATGACCGCGATGGGCCAATTGGGGTCGATGTTTCAACACGGCAACTCGGTAGGGGCTGCGTTCATCCTGCTCGTTTTTGGAGCCGGTATGAACCTTGGATTGCTGACTTGGATGATTTTGAATTATGGCTGGAAGAAATCCATCGTCTGGTTCGCCCTGATGCTGCTGATCGTCATTGGCTTTTCCTACGGAATCGAACGCCCCCTGTACCCCACCGAAGTCGAACAGTCCGATCACACCCATGCATTCGACATTTACTGCCAGCCCTTTCAGATCGGTGCGCCCCCGAGTGGCGGTTACCCTGCGGAAATTTGGCGGCGCATCAGATTGGAAACACAACCGCACGAAATTGCGGGTGCAGCGATGTTGATCGTCCTGACCTCGCTTGGGCTGATTCTCAAATGGCTTGATCGCCGCTGGGTGATCGAGGACTGGTTGAATCGCCAACCGCCCATCGCGGCAGCCGCAACGTCACTCAAATGGGACATCGTTGTTCCGGGACCTGTGCTGGCGCTTTTTGGGCTGCTCGCAATCGTCGGTGCGAGCATCGCCGGCTGCTTCGCCTACTATCCCGACCCGACGGAAACACTCGCAGAGTTGAATCTCGCCAAGACCGAGGCGTTCTCGGCGGCAATGAGCGGTAAGTCAGAGCAGGCTCTGCATTGGATCCCGATTTGTGAGGCGTGGAACCGTCGTTTGCAGGTCGGTGCCTATCTCCGTCGCGGTCGACTGAGCGACTATCACCTCATGAAAGCACGCCTGTTTCAGGATCGGTTGGAGGAGTTGGAGCATATGGTGACGGATCACGATCCGCTCGACCAGATTCGAAAACAAGTCGCTGATACCTCGCGAGTCTACCGCCGCCTTTCGGCGGCGTACCTCGAGGAATTGTAGTCGTCGGTCGTTCCCGTGCTTCGCCACAGACAAATTCAGGTGAAAGTGCTGGGCGTCGCATGATGGGAAGAGTCGTATCCGATCCACACCCGATCGCCAAAAAACATGGTCTACTCTCAAACCGTTGTCATCCGCGCAGACCAAGCCCTCATTGAGGCGGCAACGACAATGCGATTCGGGACCATGGCTGCGGCTTACCGACGGATGGTGGTCGGGCCAGAAGGGACGCGACGTTTATTCAAGCCACTTCGAAATCGATGTTTCTCAGGATTTTTGATGAAAGTTGAGCAGCTTTGCCGGAAGTCAACTCAGCTTTCCATGGATCGCGATGGCCCATTTTTGACGCCACTTTTGCACACGAGAATAATTTGCATATTGTATGCAATAGGATTGAAATTGCACAACGATTGAGCTAGACTCAGTGTCATGCGAGGTGCTCGCAGGAATTGGCGGAAATAAATCCATCAATCGTTTGTTGAGGTGCGTATAACGTCTGACTTCGTTCCAGCAGATATTAAACTCACAAACCATCAATCTGTCGCGGTTTGCTGGCCGGTGAACTCATTTGAGGAGTCGCCTGGCTGGGCTTTTCATTATTGAAGTATAATTCATGTAAGGGAAATTTATGTTGATCAACCCAGCAAGTCGTTCAAGGCGAGGGTTTACGTTGATTGAGTTATTGGTGGTGATTGCGATCATCGCAGTGCTGATTGCACTCTTGTTGCCCGCTGTTCAGCAGGCACGCGAGGCCGCTCGTCGGACGCAGTGCAAGAACAACTTGAAGCAAATCGGACTGGCTCTTCACAACTATCTTGACACTCATCTTGTCTTTCCGCCGGGTTACATCGATCGAAATGGGAACCCAAACGTAACACCGGATCTGGATCAGGGACCGGGGTGGGGATGGGCCTCGTTCCTGCTGCCGATGATGGACCAGAGCAATGTTCACAATCAAATCAACTTCAATCAGGGGGTGGGGTTCCTCTCGAACATCACGATTTCCCAGAAGCCGCTATCGATCTTTCGCTGTCCTTCAGATGGTGGGCGGGAAACGTTTTCTGTTTACGACAGCAACTTTAACACTCCGATTGCGACCCTTGCGTTTAGTAATTACGTTGGATGCAATGGCTGGGCTGAGTGTTTCGACGCTGCCGGGGGCAATCCCCAGCCTGAGGATCCGCTCAATCCTGAGCCCGGCGCCACCTATGGCCAAGCTGGGATCGGTCTTTTCTATCGAAACAGTCGTAACAACACCGCCAATATCACGGACGGCCTCACGAACACAATTGCGGTAGGTGAGCGATCCAGTAACCATGCGCCGGCAACATGGACAGGCGCCATCACCGGTGGACGCTGTCCCGCCTGGCACGCAACGGGAGATAACTCCACTCCTTACTCGCCTCCGCCGGGGCTTCCCTTTGACAATGCGGATTTCGCACAAGCTTTTGTCTTGGCTCATGGGAACGCTGAACACACGCCCAACAGGCAATTCCCTTTTTTTGACCCCGACGTTTTTTTCAGCCGTCACACAGGCGGAGTCCACTATCTGCTCTGCGATGGATCCGTTCGTTTCATCAGTAGTTCAATTGACGGATTCACTTACCAATACCTCACCACGATCGCCGGAAGTGATAAAATTGGAGAGTTTTAGAAGTGGTGGTTCTGATTCCTAGTATGGGTTTTGCTATCCGGCATTCCAGATTCGAGAGGTGAACTGTGCGCTGGCAGATTTGTATTTTGGTGTTGGTAGCATCATTATTCGTAACTGGCTGTGAGAAATACGAGGCGACCGACGCGTTGATTGAAAATCTGAACACGGGTGAAGGGGGAGATCGCATCGCAGCGGTTCGACAACTTCCACTCAGGAAACAAGACGCCGAGAAGATTGTTCCTGCCCTGATTGAGTCGCTCAAGGATAAGAATGCCGGTGTCCGTTGGAACGCCGCAATTGGTTTGGGGCAATTCGGCTCTGAGGCCAATGCCGCGATTCCGGCCTTGCAAGCAGCACAGCGCGACAAAGATGCAAGAGTTCGAGAGGGGGCGAAGGTCGCAATCTCGCGAATCGAGGGGAATAAATAACGAACGTGATCTCCTTAATTGCCAACGTATTCCATCCGTTTCGAGGGCGGAAGGGAAGTCGTTTTTAAGAATCGCCGAGACTGCGCAACAGGAATTTGGTTTCCAGACGATTCGGACAAGCCGCTCGCAGTCGAAATCCTGCTCGTACGGAGGCGACCAAATCGTACGTCAAACTGTGATCGACGTTTTGGTGAAATCAAAACCTTTGCATCCAAGAATCTCCTTCGGTGTCGGTCAATTATGCATAGTGAAGTTACCGACCTCTCGCTCATTGAGCGAACTAATATTGCTTCAATGACGGCGATGACCGCGTTTTGGTTTTTCTGTGTCGGGGCGTCTCTTGGCAGCTTCTTAAATGTCGTCGTGTATCGTCTGCCGCGCGGAATGACCTTGGTGCGTAAGAAATCATCTTGCCCGAGTTGCGATCAACCGATTGAGATGCGAGACAACATTCCGATATTTGGCTGGCTCAAGCTGCATGGCCGTTGTCGCAACTGTGGGTGGCACATCCCGATCCGGTACCCACTCGTCGAACTGGCAGTGGCCGCGCAGTTTGTGATCCTGTTCTTTGTCGAATTAATCAGCGGAGGCACAAACCTTCCCGTTCGCCAACCAGACTTCTACGCTGGTGTCGTCTGGACCGTCTGGTATCTGAAGTACCCCGACTTAATCCAATTGTACTTTTTTCATTGCCTACTCTTATATCTCTCGCTGGCATTATTGCTGCTCGCCGTCGACCGGCAATTCCCCCCGCGTCGTTTGATCACGTTGGGCGTTTTGGCAGGATTGGTCTGGTTGGCGATCGAACCACAGCTTCATCCTACCCTCGGTCTATCGAGATGGAATATGCCGCAGAGATCGCCCCAACGCTGGGCGGCGATTTGGAGCGGACTTCTCGGAATGGCCTCAGGTGCTGGAATGGGCACCGTTCTCGGAATGGTGATTCCCGAAACCAAAGCTGGGACCACACAATCAGCACTCATTGGTATCTTCTCACTCAGTGGGCTCTATCTTGGACCGAGCACGGTAATCTCGGTGACTGTGTTAGCATTGATGGTGCATTTATGTGCCGGGGCGATGGTTGCACCAAGGTTAAGCCATCTATCACTCGCGATGAGTTTGGTCGTTGGGATACACATACAAATCCTCGCTTGGCGACACTTGGCCGCGATTCCATTCTGGCCAAGTCATGCTCAACCGTGGCAACGGCACACGGAAATTCTCGCAGTCGTTGTTGTCGTCGTAACCTTGATTCGCCAGCGAATTTTGGACGCTCGCCTTGCGAAATAGCGTTCTGACGAGAATAGGCTTTGGGCTGATGAAAAAAGTTCTGAGTGGCAAAAGCGGGAACTTTCGATAACCTTTGACAAGTTGAAAAGCTCGTTCCCCTCGGAATTCACGTTCTTCCAAAACGTTGGTGACTCCGAATTCAGGCGACAACCAGTGCGAACGTCCCTCCTCCGTATACGGGATGTTCATTCTTTCGCACTCCTGGAGTTGTCGGAACGAAAAACGTCCATTTGCCTCTCGACTGCAATAAGTGTACGATTGCAATTGCTTGTTGGTCGTTTGCGTTTAGAGATTGATAGTATACGGTGCCGCACTATGCCGAAAAAAGATGAAATCGCCGGGATTGCTCAAGCTCGTGAGATTTTGGCCCGCGCTGGTTTGCGGACCACTGCCGCGCGTACTGCGGTCATCCGTTGGCTTCAATCGGCCAAGTCGCCCGCCACACATGCCGACATTGCCGTTGACTTGATTCCGATGGGCTTTGACAAGGCGACGATCTTTCGCAACTTGAGCGACCTCGCGGAAGCGGGATTAGTGACCCGGACCGAGTTAGGCGATCATGTCTGGAGGTTCGAACTTCGAGATGAGGCACACGCAGGGCGCGCTCAGCACCCTCACTTCGTTTGTATCGATTGCGGGACTGTCACTTGCCTTCATGAAATCGATATGCCTGCGGCGTCGCAAAAGTCGATCTCGAAAGTGGGAAAAGTGACTGAAGTCTTGATGCGTGGACACTGCGTCGCCTGTGGTTAGTCCGAATGGCGACAGGCCTGAGTGGGCTTGAGACAACTGCGTAACTTCCCACTGGCAAGAATCCCTTTTTCAACGCAGTTCAATTGCGGACGCTGCACTACTTTCTTCCTTCGGACTCCAGCGTCAAGAGAATTTGATTCTGCGGCTTGGCAAGAATTTCGACGATGAGGCCCGATGTTTCGTACCGTCCGTACTTTGGGGGAACGTACCGACCATGGTCTTTCTCATGTTTGATGACCCCGTCTGCGACAATCAACTGAACCACAATCGCGCGGTGCTTTCCCGCAACCGCTCCGTCACTGGATGAATAAGTCCCCAGGACGAATGTTCCATCCTCGAGTATTCGCCCGGTCGCCGACGTTTTGAATGTGATCGATTCCAGTTCAACGGTGCCGGTTTGAACTGGCTTTCCGTCAGTGAAAACGACCTTTCCAGAAGTTGGATATGTCTGGATCCGGTCAGCGTGACAACCGACAATCAAGTAGGCGCAGCTCAAAAAATGGACTGCCAGTCTCGCTCGCATCTTAGAATTGCCCTTCTGTCTCGCCGTCGTGCCGGTTTGCAAGATTTCCAATAATCCGAGAACTGATCGAAGTCGAGATCGAACGAACGCTGCCGTCTGCCATGCAAAATTGGATAATTCCCGTGTGTGAACTTCCAAATGAGTAGGAGGTTCCACGCTGATCATCTGGCCCATGGGCCAGCGGGACACCGGGCCCTCCCACTCGCGCATAGTTGGTCAAGTACCGACCAAAGTACGCAGGGCCGTTGTAGGGAGTCGAATTCCGTTCACTCCTGGGAATATGGGGCTCGCCAACTAACAGCGTGTTGCTTGTCCCGTCTGTCACGTCGGCAATTTTGACTTTATCCAACCAGTCTCTTTCAATCTGGCCGTTGTTGACTTTGGGTCTGCTTGAAACGATGACGCCCGTTCCTTGTCCTCCCCAGTAAAAATCTGTCGGCAGTCCCGCCGCCCCAGGTGAAAGATCACCATGATTTGCGACATAGTCGGCCACGGCGCCACCGGGAACAACCTGGGTCATTCCCGCAGGGCATCCACAGGGAAGCCTAAATGTCGATGATATTGTTTGATCTCCGACGACGGCAGACTCCACAGAGTGAATTTCCGGGCAGAGAAACACGGCAAGTGCACGATCACGGATTTGATTCGGTTGGTTTCCATAGGGCAAAAAAACATCCCACTGTTCTGCAAGCGCTCGCTGTCCAATATACGGCAGAATCCAGATCAACCAAGAGGGTTCATCCAGTCCAGGCAAGATTTCGGTTGGGCTCGACGTTCTCGGAATGTTGAGAATCAAGTGCGCGGGCGGAAAAGCGTTTTCCGTTTCATGGAACGAGTGCAATGCCAACCCAATCTGTTTAAGATTGTTTGTACATTGCATTCGTCTTGCAGAGGTCCTGGCTTGCTGAACCGCAGGTAATAGGAGCGCAACCAAAACTCCAAT
>CAMBQP010000199.1 GCA_945869955.1 Schlesneria paludicola DSM 18645 | reverse complement strand
GATACTTTACGAAAAATTCGAGCACCTGCAACACCTGTCAAAAAACGCAGCTTGGATATGCCTCAAAAAATCCCGGGGGTTTGGGGGCTGGCCCCCATCCAATGAAAAAAGGAGAATTCAAAAATGATTTTTCATTCTTGTCTTGACTTAAATTAAGACCGTCGCTGTCCCCGTTTTTCAACAGACGGTCAAGCAGGAGGGGAATCGGTTGAAAACCGAACAAATTCTGGCTACGCTCATCTCCGGAAAATTTCGTTTACAGAGATTTCTTGCTTTTCGTGTGTGATTGACTGTCCACATGCGAGAACCATTCTTTTTTTGTTTGGGCGGTCGTGGTTTCGCAGATTGTCACGGGGGATTGAAGATGAATATTGTTGAAATGATTTTGAAGTCGTTGTCGGGCGACACACTGAGCAAGTTGGCTGCGGCGATCGGCGAAAGCCCTGAAGCCGTGCAGAAGGCGCTGGCTTCGATTATTCCGCTGCTGCTGAGCGGTGTCGGTGGTCTAGCGGCCAAGCCACAAGGGGCCGAGAAGCTTTGGTCAACGCTGAAATCCGTGGATACCAATATCTCGGATGACTTAGGGTCTGTCCTGGCGGGTGCGGGTGCCGAAGAGCTGAAAAAGAAGGGGACGAATATCCTCGAAGAGTTGCTCGGCAAGCAAGGACTTGCTTCACTGATCGGTCCGCTCGCCACCTTCCTGGCTGGCAACACCGCCCTGGTCACCAAACTGCTTCCATTGGTGGCTCCGTTTCTGATGAGTTTCCTCGGCAAGCAAGCCAAGTCGGGTGGATTGGATTTGGCGGGGCTGTTGAAATTGTTGCTCAGCCAGAAGGGGAACATCGCTGCAGCGTTGCCCGCCGGCTTGGCGAAGGGATTGTCAGGAGTTCAAGGCCTGGGTGATTTGACCAGCTTTGCTTCGAGTGCCGCACAGGCCGTGAACACCGCCGGTAGCAAAGCGGTGACCGATGCCGCCGAATCGAGCAACTGGCTGGTCCCTGCGCTGGCCATTGGTGGTCTGTTGCTCGCCGGTTTGTGGTTTCTGAATCAGGGGAAGGCCCCCGTGAAAGAAGCGGGAAAAGCCGCGGTGGAAGTCGGCGAAAAGATGAAATCAGAAGCCGAAAAGGCTGTTGGAACTGTCGCCACGGGTTTGGAAAAAGCCAAAGAGATGGTCGAAGAAGGAGTCGAAGCGGTCAAAGAGGGATTGAATCCCGTTGAAGCGTTGACGAAGAATTTTGGCGGATACTTTGATTCGCTCGGCGGGGCACTCGATGGCATCACCGACGTGGATACCGCCAAGGCCGCGATCCCCAGCCTGGAAAAGATGGGGACCGAATTCGACACACTGTCGGGACTGTTCAACAAGCTGCCAGAAGCGGCACGTGGCGGACTTTCTGGGTTGATCGAAGGTGGACAGAAGACGTTGACCGAGAAATCCGAAAAGGTCCTGGGAATTCCTGGTGTCAGCGAACTGCTCAAGCCAATCCTGGATGGACTGCTTGCCAAAGTCGTTGCGATGCTGAAGGGTTAATTCTCGCTTGCGAGCGGAATTCAACCTCAGTTGACAGAGAACTCGATTAATACAGAACTCGATTAATACAGAACTCGATTGATACAGAAGCGAGGGTTGGTTTTCAAAACCAGCCCTCGCTTTTTTTATTCGGGTACGGTTTTTCATTCGCTTGTAGGACTGCCGCTGACGAGCAAGCCTTGAAGTGAGCACAAATCGTCACGGCAAGTCGAGGTTCGAGGGGGTAGCTGGTCGCGATACAACCTTCGCCATGCAATCGGCCTCGGGCTGTTGCCGAGGTCTGACGCCAGCCGATTACGTACCGGCGTCAGCGGGGTGGTCAGGACGAAGAGATCCTGCCGACGATTGAAAAAACTTACGCGTTCGTCGCTCGGATTCGGTTCGCTGGTCAGTGGTCGACTGGTCAGGACGACTTAAATCGGCCAGATTGGCGGCGCACAGACGGCAGCCGATTGTTTCGAGATGAAATCGCAAATACTGGCTGAATCCATCTCCGAGGCGACCCGCTACAAACGCCCCCCAGACCGCTCGGGAGGGGCAACTGAGTCGATCCTGACGCCAGACTTGGCCGAGGCTCTGATCTCCCTGGTCTCGCTGCGAAAGCAGCAGCGACAAGCGGGAAACCAGGCATTCATCATCACGCAGCGATTGCTCAATCATCGCGCTGCGTGATGTGGAGAGCCGTTCATCCGCGTAGGCGAGCAGTTCTTGATCAGTAAACGGGAGCGACATCTGCAAACTTTCGTTTAGCCGATGAATTCCAACTGCACCGGTTGCGGGATGATTTTGGCTTGGTAGGCCCGGTCGAGTAACCGGGTCACCGCGTGTCGGCCCCGTTCGCCAAAGTCGAGCGTCCAGTCGTTGACGTACATCCCGACAAACTTATCGGCCTGGCTGCGATCGAGGTCACGACCAAACTGAAGTGCATAAGCGAGCGCCTCGGCGCGATGATCCAGTGCATACTGAATACTCTGCTTTAACAGGACCGTCACATCGTTCATGACTTTGGGTCCAAGGTCACGGCGGATGGCGTTCCCTCCGAGCGGTAAGGGGAGGCCGGTGTCTTTCATCCACCATTTGCCCAAGTCTTCGATCAGATGCAAGCCGTCGTTCTGGTAGGTGAGCTGTCCCTCGTGAATGATCAACCCGGCATCGACTTTCCCCTCGCGAGTGACTGCCAGAATCTCGTCAAACGGATAAACGACGGGGGTGAAATCATTTCCCAGAGCGATGAGTAGCGCCAGGTAGGCGGTGGTGAGCTTCCCAGGAATGGCAATGGTCTTGCCGCGAAAGTCGCTCAGCGAACCGGGTTGACGGGCGACGATCATTGGTCCGTAATTGTCTCCCATGCTACAGCCACAGGCACACAGAGCGTACTTGTCGGTCAGATAAGCGTAGCCATGCAGGCTGACGGCGGTCAGTTCCAGTTCCCCGCGAAAAGCCCGCTCATTCAGCGTCTGAATGTCCTGCAATTCATGAGTGAATCGATAAGGGCCTGTTTCAATCTTGTCGTTAGCCAAGGCATGGAACATGAAGGCATCATCAGGGTCTGGGCTATGTCCAACGCGGATCAAAGTCTTTTCGGACATGGGTTCACTTTTATTCTGGAGAATCGTTGTTTGGGGGGCGTTCTTCGCGGAAACATCGGGAATGGGAATCAGTCGCCGCACGCCGGTATTTACAGAATCCTAGTGGCAAGCAGGGGTTGTGACCACCCCTTCGAGCTTCAATGAGCTTACCAGTTTGGCGATCTTCGCTCGATCTGCATCGTCC
Organism: Schlesneria paludicola DSM 18645; assembly: GCA_945869955.1. GTDB lineage: Bacteria > Planctomycetota > Planctomycetia > Planctomycetales > Planctomycetaceae > Schlesneria > Schlesneria paludicola_B. The sequence goes on along the minus strand of CAMBQP010000199.1, from coordinate 8,213 downwards.
ACGCTCCGGAAAGGGGTGGCGAGTTGATCTGAGCAGATTCCCGCAACGCCCAAAGCCCCCTTCAGCCCGCGCAGGTAACCGGCGGGTCCCTCACCCGCGATACTGTAGAGGCCGGAGAGTCTTTCCGCTTCTGCCTGCAGCCGATCGACTTCGGCCTGGTTTTGCTGATCCGCCGCATGGAACAGGTCCACAAACAGGCGAGGATGCAGATTGGCCCCCCCGTTGACACCTCCATCTCCTCCCAACCGCATGGAAGCAGCCGTCAACAGTTCCGGGCCCATCAGGAAAGTCCAATCGGGTCGGACGCGACGTAATTCCAGCAGCTTTTCGTAGGCGGCGAGATCTCCGGAACTGTCTTTCACGCCACAGATGTTTTGATGCCCGGCCAATCGCTCGATGGTTTCGTACGCCAGAGAAATTTTCACGCAGGAAGGCATGTTGTAAACGAACAGCGGGAGCGGCGATTCCTCCGCCAGGCCCGCGAGAAAGTCACCCGCTTCTTGCTGACCGATCGAAAAATAGTAAGGGGGTGCCGCGACGATGGCGCTCGCACCGACACTTTTCGAAAACTTGGCCAGTTCCAGCGCTTCATCGAGCGAGGTGTCGGTGACTCCGACCAGCACGGGAATTCGACCCGCGACCAATTCGCAGGTTCGCTCGACCAGTTCGTAGCGTAACCGGTAGGACAAGCTGGGGCCTTCTCCGGTTGTTCCCAGCACGAAGAGGCCTGCAATCCCTCCGTCGATTTGCCACTTGATCAATCGTTCCAATCCCGCATGATCGAGGACATCACGACTGAGTAACGGAGTCACCATCGGCGGAACAATCCCGCGCAGGGGGGCTTTGAACAAGTGTGGCGCAGCAGGTGTGGACATGGAAGCAGGCTCCAGAAATCAGGCAAAATGCCAATTCAAAGGATGTTGATTGCGAAAAATCGGCCAATTCGGGGTGCTACCAGTTTAACGAACCGGATTCAGTTTCACACTGAAGGTTCGAGTCTGGCGGTCGATTCTGGGGAAGAATCGGTCCGAACTTCGCGAATTTGACGCTCGGAAAAGCGACTGAGTAACAGTCCAACCGCCAAAATCGTCAAAGTTCCGGCCACAATGATCAGATTGTCATGGAAGGGGCTGGCCAGCCACGAGAGCGAACTTTCGTTCCACCAGGCATTCAGTTGTTCTTTTGATAATTCGGGATGGCTGAGCAGGTACGTTTTTTTCTGTGCGTCGCGCCACAGGGGCGAGAATGTCATCCAGGCGATCACCACGACCCCGGCGCCGACTCCCATCGCGGCGTGTTTGGATTGGGCGCGTCGCGAGAGGATGCCGAGTAAAAAGAGTCCCAGCATGCCGCCGCTGAAGATTCCCGCCAGCTTCCACCAGGCATCCAAGGCGGTTTTGACCTGGATCATGGCCACTGCGGCCCCAATGCTGAGCGCCCCCATGACCAAGGTGGATCCATGCAGCACCCACATCGATTCTCGTTCACTCGCCTGGGGCCGAAAGTAGCGACGATGGATGTCGCAGAGATAGAGCGTGGCGCAACAGTTGAGGTTTGAGTCCATCGCGGCGGAAAAAATCGCGGCGAGCACCAGTCCCATCACTCCGGGGGGCAATTCGCGGCCAATAAAATGCGGAAAGACGGCGTCGGGTTTGATCCCCTCGGCCAACTCGCCCGGCCGCTGCCCGTAGAGGACGAATAAGGCGGTGCCAATAAAGAAAAATGCGGCACTCAGCGGGATAAAACAGAGGCCCCCCATCCAGACGCTGCGGCCGGCGTCGGTATCCGACTTGGCGGTCGCATAACGCTGAATGTAGCCTTGATCGATCCCAAAGTTTTGGAGATGGGTCACCAGGCCAAAAACCAGCATGACCCAGAAGGTCGATTGAGAAATACTGTCGCTGAAGCTTCCCAGGCTGAATTTGTGATTCGCGATCGCGACCCGAAATAATTCGGGAGCTCCCCCTTGAATTTCCAGCACGACGGCAATCAGGCAGACGACGACTCCTGCTACCAGCACCCCGGACTGAACGACCCCCGTCCAGATGACACCTTCGGTTCCACCTAGTAACGGGTAGATCGTGATGGCAATTCCGCTGATGATGATGATGGTGGTCACGTCGAGACCGACGAGTGGTGCCAGGGCCAAAGCGAGCAAATAGAGGATGGTTCCGAGCCGGAACAGTTGGGTCAGCAGGAAGCAGACCACGCCGTAGGTTCTGGCCCAGGGTCCAAAACGGGCCTCGAAATGCTCGTACGCCGAAACCTGCCCGCTGCGGCGATAGAATGGAACAAACCATTTGACGGAAATCCATGCCGCCAGCGGCATCGAGATGGCGAGCACGAAGGCGTTCCAGTTGTCGTTGTACGCCTTACCGGGGTTGGCAATAAAGCTGATACTACTGATGTACGAGCCGACGATGGACATGCCGACGGCCCAGCCGGGGATTGACCTGCCGGCCGACATGAATTGCTCGGACGAACCACTGCGCCAGGCGAACCAACAGCCATATCCGACGACGGCGATGAGGTAAATCGCAAGCACGGCGAGATCCAGCGTACGATCGGGCGAATCGGGCGGCATGATTTGCTTCTCGAAGGGGGGAATCGTTTCGGGTTGTTTCGGAGAGAAAGGGAAAAGCTGACAGAAAATCCTGTGGGTTGCAAGTGTCGCCATGTCTCGCCAAGTGTCACAGGGGCTGATCGTTCCCCACAGATTCATGAACATCTCGGCGCGAAAAAAGCATCCAAAGCAAGAAATCCTCAAGTTTTTCGAGTGTGAATTTTCTCGACTCTTGGGTTAGAGATATACTGCACTGGGTTAGAGATATACTGCACAACCGTTCTATTCGGCAGAGTTTCGTTAATTTGGGTTGTTTGCAGTGAATAGGCTATTGCAACAGGTTGGTGAGTTTCTTTAATCTCTAAACGATTGGGCGATTACGGGGCTTTTTGATCTTGACGATTCGATCGTGATTTTGTTGGCCAGGCTGGCAGCGGAATTCGATTTGGAGGAATTGAGGTTGAGTCGCATGTATCCACTTCGCTTTCGGAAAAACTTTTTGATCGCGTGCTTCGAGCCATGGTTCGGAGTCGCATTTTGTTTGATTGTATCCTTCGTTCTGCTCGGCGAAAAAGGCGTTTCTTATGATCCTGAATTCCTGGTTGGTCGCTGTTTTCGGAAGATTGAAGGCCTCTCAGTCGCGGTTACGTGGCCGTCGCCGCCGCAGCTTTCAGACCACAACTCCAAGGCTGGTTGAAAATCTCGAATCGCGAGCGATGCTGGCAACAGCCCCCATCGTGATTGGTGGCAGCGTTACGATTAACGAGACGAGCGAAATTTTTCCTTATGCTTTGAATAATCAGGCAAACGGGACCCAGGTTTTTGCGGTGGCTGTCGTCGATCCTGACGTTGCCCCGGATAATTATGTTCCGGGAAATCTGGCCATTTCCCTGGGCAATACCGACGTGAATGGCCAGGACGGCCCGGCATTCGGGATGGCGGTCATCGGTGGCCAGGATTGGATCGTGATCAACGATACCCGAGACCTCAATTTTGAGGCGGTTCAGTCATTCACCTTAGTTTTGACCGCGACGGACAGTGGTGGTGCCGCCGCCACAGCAACGGTCTCGATCAGTCTTCGCGATCTCAATGACCGCCCTGTGATCCCCCAGTATGCATACGATCCGATCAACAGTTATCCATCGGGTGGCGTAAATGTTTTGCAGGTCAATGAGAACAGTTTTAATGGGACAATTGTCGGTCAGGTGACGGCGATCGATGAAGATTCGGGCGACCAGTCGACCTTGACCTACGGGTTGGTGGGGACGATCCCTGGTTTCAATGCTGCGACACCCGCTTTTGCGATTGATCCGTTCACCGGTAAGGTTCGCGTCACCGACTCGGCATTCCTGGATTATGAAGCCCGTCGCAATGGGTCGGGCGTCGCGAATCTTGGCGAGGGGGGATTACCGGGATTTGCCGATGTCGTCTTTGATCTTCGCGTTCGAGCCACCGACAATCGCGGCATCTTCTCGCTTTCGTCCCGCACCGATCAGGATGGACGTGGCACGACGACGGGGGACATCAGCGACAGTCACGTTTATGTCCGGCTGCGCGATGTGGGGGAAGTCCCTCCGGATGTCTCAAAGTCAACGCAATCGATGAGTCTCAATGAAAATAGTCCGCTCAACTTGAGCGTCGGGTTCTTCGAGTTAAAGTCGGGAACCACAAATTACCTGCCGAATTCCACGCGAACCGCCCGGCCGGGTTTGGATACGTTTGAGCCTCAGCAAACGCACAGTTTTGCCATCGTCGGTGGAAACACCAATAATGCATTCGCGATTGACAACACCACGGGTGAGGTCACCGTCAGAACCGCGAACATCAACTATGAGCAGCTGAAGACTTATAATCTGCAGGTTCAGGTCACCGACCAAAATGCCGTTGCGGCATCGCTCGGCGCGGTTGACAACGTGGCACCACTTTCCACTGTCGCGACGCTGAGTATCAATGTGCTTGATATCAACGAACCGACCAACATTCCGAGTGGTCAACGATTCTCGATTCCTGAAAATACCGTGAACGGGACCATCGTCGGTTCAGTCATTGCGAATGATCCTGACACACAAAAACCGAATGGCCTTGGAAGTCTCTCGTACAGCATCATCAGTGGCAACACCGTCAAAGTGAATGGTGTGAATTTCTCGAGTCTCTTCGCGATTGACTCCGTAACTGGGGTAATTTCGGTGAGTAACACCACCGGCCTCGCGAATAATGTGGCCTTAAACTTCGAGAACCAGCCCTCGTTCTCACTGACGGTCCGCGTTGTTGACCGAAATGATCTTTCGACATCAGCCAATAACACCGTCATCGTCAATTTGGACAATGTCAATGAAACCCCACCACGGGTTCAGGACGATACGTTCGTCATTGCTGAGAACCGTCCGCCGGATGATCTGGTCGGCCAAGTGACTGCGGCGGTGGGGGAAATCGGCAATTCGATTGTCAGTTATCAAATTCTGGCCGGAAACACAGGAGGGGCCTTTGCGATCGACACTGTGGGGCGAATTACCGTTTCGAACCCAGCGCTGATTGACTTCGAAACGCGCCCGCAGTTTACCTTGACCATCAAGGCGACAGACAACGGCACTCCAGCCCTCTTCGCGACTGGCTCGATCACCATCAATGTCACGAATTTGAACGAACAAATTGTGATCCTGGATCAGTCGTTCCGCTGCAATGAAAATACTCCCAACGGCACCATCATCGGCCAGATTGTGACCAGAGACCCCGACAATGCGGTTACGCAGATTCAGGGACAATCATTTGTGATCAATGGTGGTAACACCGGCGGGGCGTTCGACATCGACGCACAGGGACGAATTATTGTCATCAACTCGTCCGCCTTGAATTACGAAACGACCCCGTCCTTTACGGTCATCACGACGGTCAAGGATACCGGCATCCCCTCGACTTCGATGGGGGCGACGATCACGATTTCGCTCGTCGACATCAATGATGCCCCTGTCATTGGTAATCAGACGTTTGTCGTGAGAGAGCATAGCCTCACCGGTGCAGTGGTCGGGACTGTTCAGGCGACCGACGAAGATCTTCCAGCTCAAACGTTCTCTTTCGCAATTACGGGGGGCGATCCGACCGGCGCGTTTTCGATTGACCCCAACACCGCTGTGATTACGGTGACTGATCCTGGGTTGATTGACTATGCGACAAGCCCATTTTTCAATTTGACCGTGACGGTGACGGACAATGGTATCCCTGCCTTGTCATCTTCCGCGCTCGTGGTGATTAACCTGCTTGATGTCCAGGATCCACAGCTTCCAGATCAGTCGATTTCGATTTTTGAACATGGAGCCATGGGGACCGTTGTCACCACGGCAACTGCGACAAATGGGGTTGGTCCTTACGCGTATTCGATCCTCAGTGGAAATACGAGCAATGCGTTCGCGATTAATGCCGTGACCGGGGTGATTACGATTAATAACCCGGATGCGATGAATCTCGTTCGGAATCCGAAGTTCAGCTTGAAGCTGCTGGTGGTCGATAGCCAGTCGACTCCACTGGGCGACACGGCAATCATCACGATTACGCTCCTCAACGTGAATGATCCACCGGTTTTGATTGGACTGGAAACCACTGCGTTAAACTACATTGAAAAAGCGACAACCCCCGTTACCGCCACGCTGATTGCCACCGATCCCGATAGTGACTTTGCCAAGTCGGCAACGATCCAGATCACGACGGGTTATCGAAACGATCAAGATACGCTGGTCTTTACCAACACGGCAAAAGTGACTGGGGTCTGGGATCCCACCACCGGCCGCATGACGTTGACCGGAATTGACACGTTCACAAATTACCGGGCAGCGATCCGGTCGGTGGCTTACCGTAACACGTCGCCGGCTCCGAATACTGCGAAACGAACTCTGAGTTTCGTGATTACCGATGATGGTAATTTGCCCAGCGCTGCGGTGACACGTGACGTCACCGTGAATTCGATCAACGATGCACCGGTGCTGGCCAATGGAAGCTCCGTGAATTTTATCGAAGCAGATCCCGCAGTCATCATCAATCCGAACATCACCGTCACCGACCTTGACAATCCCACGCTCTCTTCGGCAACCGTGACCATCACCAATTTTGTGATCGGCGAAGACGTTCTTGGTTTTGTCAACGATGGCAGTACGATGGGAAATATTGGGATCCAGTCAAACGCCAATGGTGTCCTGACATTGGTCTCGGCGGGAGCGACCGCCACCCTGAACCAGTGGCAATCGGCTCTGCGAGTCACCACGTATCTCAATTCCAGGGGAAATCCGACAACGACAACTCGCACAGTCAATTATCAGGTCAATGATGGTACGACACCCAGCAACATTGTCACCAGCACCATCAATATCAATAGCGTGAATTTTCCACCGGCTCTTTCGAACATTGAGCCTGGTGCGCTGGTCTACAATGAACTGGCGACGCAAATCGTTTCGAACACCATTACCGTTTCGGACTTTGACAGTGTGAACCTCTCGGAGGCCACGGTTCAAATCACGGGGAACTTCCAGAGCAATCAGGATCTGCTCAAATTCACCAATACTTCGGCAATTACGGGTTCATTTAACACCAGCACGGGGATCCTGACGCTGACGGGGAGTGATACGGTCGCGAACTACCAGGCGGCACTCCGCTCGGTGACTTATTCGAATTCCAACCAGAATCCGAACACTTCTGTTCGGACGGTCACGTTTATCGTTTCCGACGAAACCAATGTTTCCAGCAACTCGCTGTTGAGAAACATCAGCATCAACTCGGTCAACGACGCACCGACACTGTCGGGAATCGAAGCGATCACGCTGCAGTATTTTGAGAATACTCCGCCAAACTATGCGGTCAATAACACCACCACTGTTTCCCAGACAATTCAGGCGAATGACCCGGATAGCCTGTTAATCGGGGCTGCGGTCCAGATTACCGGTAATTACACGTGGGGACATGACTTCCTGCGGTTCACCAATACCGCAAAGATTAAAGGGACGTGGGACGGTCCGAATGGGATCTTAACACTGGTGGGGTCAGACACACCTGAAAATTACTCGATCGCACTTCGATCAATCGCTTATTACAACCAGCATGACAATCCCAGTACGTTGACGCGAACGGTGACGTACACCGTTACCGATGACGGCACACCGAACTTGTCCAGTAATCCCGTCAGTCGTGAAATTAACGTGATCGCGGTGAACGATCCGCCACGTTTGACCAATACCGATCCGCCGGTTTTGAACTACACCGAAGATGCGGTGGCTACGCCAATTTTGCCGAACGTGCTGGTGACCGATCCAGACAATAATCATCTCAGTAGTGCCACCATTAAGGTGACCAGCAATTACAATGCAAATGGCAGCTCGGACCTGCTGTCGTTCGTGAACACCGCGAAAATCACGGGAAGCTGGGATGCCGTCAATGGAGTCTTGACTTTGACAGGAGCAGACACGGTCAGTAACTATCGTTCCGCCTTAAGAACGGTTTCGTTCTCGAACAAGAATGATGGCGTGACGGCACCGACACGAACCGTGAGTTTTGTCGTGACGGATCCCTTGGGGCTGAGCGGTAACACGTTGACGCGTGACATCAACATGAGGACGCGTGCCAACGCCGCGATCCTCTCGGGGATTGAGACGACGGCGGGCCAGTACAA
>CAMBQP010000198.1 GCA_945869955.1 Schlesneria paludicola DSM 18645 | reverse complement strand
ACCCGCGTTTCACGGAAGGGCTTGCCAAACCAGGTGCCCGCAGACAGTGCGGTCACCTCGGTCAATGTCAACTCGCGGACGGCACCCCGCCCCGCCGTTGTCCGGTTGACCGATCCATCATGCATCAGCACCTCGTGTCCGTCTTGAGTAGTACGAATATCGATCTCGATGAAATCGGCACCCAGCCGTGCCCCCTCGCGAATCGCAGGAAGGGTATTTTCCGGTGCATAACGACTTGCTCCACGATGAAACGCAATCTTGACAGGAAAGTTGGGAATCCGTCTGCGGACGTCAAAAAAACGTAATCCTGCCGGGTCATCCGTCTGCAGCCAGTCGACTCCCGCATCGATGACATTCCCCCAGACCTCGGGTGTGTCCCACTTTGTCCCCAGGACTTTGGCCTGAATTTTGATCCCCGCGATGTGAAATTTCTGGCAGAGTTCCGCAGTGACTTCATCGGCATCGATTTCGACTGCCGCTGGAGCCACCTCGCGAATAAAGTTTTCAAATGGCATGGTCGGACGATATTTGGTCATCCCGGCAACCGTCCCGTGCGAGAGCTCGCGGATCCGCGTCAGGAGGGCCGGAGTTGTGTAGACGATCACCTGCTGCTGCATTTCTGCGGCAAGGATTTCTTTCACCAATCGTTCGGGATCGATCTCTTTACAATCCAGATACAGATTGACTTTTCCCTTAGCGATCGCCAACCCTTGGGACAAGCTGAGTAATCGCGTCTCGGCAAATCGCCGGGCAAACCACGAGCCTGCATCGAGCTGCTGCAATTCCTCCCACGTCAAATCCGAGACCTGACCGGTTCCATCCGTTGTTGCATCCACGGTCGCATTATGAATGACCACATGCTGGCCATCGCGGGAAAGGCGGAGATCGAGCTCAACCCATTCACAAAAATCCCGAGCGCAATGTTCGATTGCTGCGGCTGAGTTTTCCGGGGCGACTGTCGCCAGGCCCCGGTGGACCATGACCTGCACTGATCGGGGAGGTGTCACCGGTTCAAAAAAAGGGAACCGTGGCTGGGCATTGGCCAGCACCGGAACCAGCAACAGCAGCCAGAACATCGTTCCAATTCGAATGAACATTCCCACATCCCGATTTCATTTGCATCGCAACAGGATCTTCGTCGTGTCCACGGTGGACCAGGGAACCCCGATCGCTGCCAGAGGGTAATCGTTTTTTGCCTGTGGGCAAACCGTTCGCATGTTTCCGGCCGTCGTTCGCATGCGACCGATGGCCTGTTTGTTCTCGGAACGAGGTCATGTGTACCGAATGCGAAATGAAAAAGACTCGATCGCCTCGAGACGTCGTGTATCCCCTGCCCCCCCCTTTTTTTGCGAGGTTGCGATTTCGGTCGGACAGACAAGACAGACTGCAGAACGTCACGATACAATCCGGCCAACGCTTCGTTTTGGGTTTGCGTTCTGATCGCCCGCCCGATTTTCAACCGTGATAAAAGGAACAAGATGAATACACGTGATGCCATCAAAATGTCGATCGACATGGGAAAATTGATTTCGATGGGGTATCTCGGTGATCTGACCGATGCCGAAATGATGAAACGCCCCAGCGAAGGTTGTAATCATATCATCTGGCAGGTAGGACATTTGATCGCCAGTGAACATAACATGATCGAACAAATCGCGCCGGGATCGATGCCGCCGCTTCCCACTGGATTCGCGGAAAAATACAAGTCGGAAACGGCGCGAAGCGATAATCCCGCCGATTTTCACACGAAATCAGAACTGATGGCCCTCTTTGAAGCGACACGCGCGGCCACGCTGGCTGTCCTCGCCACCAAAACCGACGCCGACTTTGATCTGCCGACCGGGATTCACTATGCCCCGACGGTCGGATCCCTTTTCGAACTGCAAGGGAGCCACTGGCTGATGCATTCCGGGCAGTGGGCTGTGGTCCGTCGTCAGTGTGGTCGTGCCCCACTTTTCTGAGTTTGATACCAATCGTTGATGTAATCGACCACAAGAGCATACGCGGTCCGCTCTTGTGGTCCTGCGGTTTTTTCCACCGGGCTGGCCAGCGCGGCCAACTGCTGCCGCACCTCAGACTCGGGGAACAATTTTAACCGGGTGGCAAGAATCGTCGCTTCGAGCACCGCATGTTTTGCCCGGTTGAAGCCGAAGAAGTCGCGCACCCGCCCGACGTGAATCACTTGCGCTATCAGCGTTGTCCGCTCGGACGAGTCTTCAATCTGAGTGATTTCGAACTCGTACCACCGACTGCAATCGGCGAGCACCTGTCCGGCAATTCGTTCGGCAGGAAAGGTTTCGGGTGTCTGTTCCAGTCGGTCCAAGGCCGATCGAGCAATCAGCAGCACATCATCGACGACATGAAACACCCCCACCGGGCATTGTTTTAGATTCCGATAGGTGGTCGACGTTTGAAAGGGACGGAGCGTCAGCTGTGTGATCGACGGGTCAACAATCGGCCCCATGGGGGCGATGTTGAGCACCCCCTCGTGATTCAGGGTAGTAACGACACCTTCAAGGATCATGAGCTTCTCGGTGGGGAACGCAAAAAAAGGGAGAACGGGGAAGAGAACGAATTCTTGATGAAATCGAACCATCCGGCAAGCGAGGTTTCGCCAGCGGGAATTCGCTGTGCCGAAATTCGAATCCCATCTTTCCCTGTTTTGCGTTGTGAACTAAACTTACGAAGCCTCAGTTTTCGACGATCCGGGAAAGGACGCCCGATGCGCAGCATTTGTGTCATGAATCAGAAGGGTGGCGTCGGCAAGACGACCACCAGTGTGAATCTCGCAGCAGGGCTGGCCAAGCTGGGTCGCCGTGTGTGCCTCATCGATCTCGATCCGCAGGGGCATGCCGGTTTGCACATGGGTGTCGACGCCTTTGGCCAGACCCCCACGGTGTACGATGTCTTTTCTGGCCGTAAAACCTTAAACGAGGTCAAGCAATTGGCGGCCGATAACCTGTGGGTTGTTCCGTCTGACCTGGATCTGGCGGCCACCGAAGTCGAACTGGTTGACACTGCGGGACGCGAATTGATTCTGCGTGGGGCGATTGACCAGCTTTGCCAACAACATCCGCTCGACTATCTGGTGATGGACTGCCCTCCGTCGCTGGGGGTCCTGACGATCAATGCGCTGACCGCCGCTAAAGAAGTGTTCATTCCGTTGCAGCCTCACTTCCTGGCACTGCAGGGGCTTTCGAAATTGTTTGAAACAACAGCACTGGTAAAGCGGCGGCTGAACCGCGATTTAATGGTCAGCGGTATTGTCCTTTGCCTCTACGAAACCTCGACACGTCTTGCGGCCGATATTACCGACGACTTGATGCGATTTCTGGAACAAAGCGATCCGCGAGCACCTTGGAAAAATGCCCGAATTTTTGAAAGTCGGATTCGGCGGAATATCAAACTTGCGGAAGCACCGAGTTTCGGTCAGTCCATTTTTGATTACGCGGCGAAGAGTTCCGGTGCGCTCGATTACGCGGCGTTGATTGCTGAGGTGGTTGCCGCCGAGGCGCCCGCCGTCGCATCGCCCGCTGCATCTCCAGTGGTTCCCCCTGCGGATCAGGTCGCCGCTTAAGCAGGTTTTTGGCCTGATTCGTTTGGTCTGATCTCTCAGATGCAAACCGTGATGGGGATGCAAAAGATTGACTGAGCAAGTGATTCGCGGAACAACCGAAACTGATTCACGGAATATTCATCAAATCGCAGCCCCGTTGATCGTTGCCGAACGATTGACTTGCTGGCTACAATCTTTCCACGGTGGGCGAGGGGCCAGTTTGCGGTTTGATTCTGCCTGACGCGACTTTCCCCACTGTGATGCACGTGTCGTTCCCCACTTGTCCAGTGCAGGAGCACAGGCGAGATGATTGCAGCTCACAGTCCTGCGATTCAGTTGAGTGTTCTGGCGTTAAATCGTCACTACCTCCCGGTACACGTTTTGTCTGTCACACGGGCCTTCTGCCTGCTCTACAAAGGTGCCGCCGAAGTGATTTCCGTGAGCGACGGAACGTTTCACTCGTACGACTTTGACAATTGGCGAGAAGTGGGACAACTGAAGCTCGAGCTGGACGATTGCGAAAATGTCGATTGGATCCGCGCGGTGAATTTTGAAATCGAGGTTCCGCGAATCGTGCGATTGCTGCGGTATGATCGCATCCCACGAAACGGGGTCAAATTCAACCGCCGCAACATTTTTCTGCGGGATGAAAATCGCTGTCAGTATTGTGGCAAGCGGTTTGGAACACATCGCCTCAGCCTGGATCACGTGATGCCCAAAAGTCGGGGTGGCAAAGCGACTTGGGAAAACATCGTCTGCGCTTGCCTCGATTGCAACGTCCGCAAGGGGGGCCGAACCCCCTACGAAGCCAACATGAAGCTGATGAAATCCCCCTACAAACCGACCCGCAATCCGGTATTGGCTCATCATCTGAGTAGCCGCAAATACGAATGCTGGCGAACATTTTTGCCGGATGAAACAGGCCGGTGATCTCCGAATTATTCAGGTTACTGGCATGAATCAAGTCCGTAAGTGATGAGAAACCGATTTCCATGCCAGTAAATCGCTGGGAAGCTGACGTGTCATCTTTACTGACCTACAATCTCAGCTCCTGATCGTCTTTTGGGGAATCTTGCCCTTCTCGACGTGAATCGCGACTGATTTTACAAATATCGCAGTCGAACAGTCCCCATCAGTCCCCAACAGCCCACGAAGTTCTTGTGGCTTCGCGTCATGCGGTCGGTTTTTCGCGCTGCGATGTCTTGATTGAGCGGTTGCAGTTGCGGGCTGTTCTCGTCCTTGCCACTTTTGTCTGCGTCGATGTAGAGCTCCAGCGATTCAACTTGACCGTGCGTCAAGTCATTGTATACAGTCAACTTCGTCATTCTAACCCTGTTCATCGCGTGCCCATCGCATCGATTTTGGCGAGCGTGTTTATTGCATGTCCGGCAAAAAACGGATTAGCTGATGACGATGCCGAATTTTTCGAGAAGCGAATGCAACTGAGATTGGTCGAACGCTGCGAATCATGCCATTCGATCGTCAAAGGCAATACCCATGGGAATCTGGGGCTTGATACGCGAGATGGTTGGAAGAAAGTCAGCGATCGCGGAGCGGCCGTTGTCTCCGTTACGTCCGACGAAAGTCTGTTGATGCTGACCTATCGCTATGGCGGTCGCGATTACCGGCTGACCGATGTGTATGCTCATGTCGCGAAAGAGATACTGGTATGACGCACCGCCGAATTGATCTTCGTGCCAGTTGCGTTGCCAATAAATGGATGTGGGTACTGTTGTTACTGACAACAAACTCCTTCGCCCTGGCCCATCCACCGCACCTGCATCGCAAACGGGAAGTCGTCGCTCAAGCGGGACTAACCAAGTCGTCTTCCGGGGTAAGCGAACTGGATTGTCAGGTTGCGTACTTCCAGTATGAGTTTCTTTCCGATGTGGCTCGGCGTTGTCCGCTCGACATCCAATCCGTCGTGATTCAGCAATTGCTTGACGAGCATCGATTTGCCGTTCAATTGCCTGAGGCTCGTGAACTTCTCAGCCTCGAGGTGTCGCGTCAGACACTCGATAAAAAGTTGCGAGAACGGTTCATTTATCTCGAAGCAACGTGGGATCGGGACTTCCTGCGTGCTGGCGGAAAGATTCCGTTAATCACAGTCGGCTCTGGCCTGAGCCGCTTCGTTGTCGTCAATCTGCGGAATGCAACGGAAGCCGCGCTCAATCTCAGCGCCAAATCACAAATCGGCAGCGAATCGCCAAACCCGTTGACCGTTCTGCCGGGAAAATCTCAGCCATTTTTGTTGGAACTCGGAGCGGGCCAGTCCGAAGTCTCTGTCGATTTCTCGGCGGCCAAAGTCGTCCGGTCATTGAAGCTGCCCATCATCACAGCCCCGATGGCTCGGCTGCGGGGGCGGTTGATCGACGGCGATCTCAGTCTGAGTTCTGCCGGGCGGGTCTGGGTCGAGGGAAGCGATCGACAATTGAGACGCGCCGGTCCGTTTGTCGATCACCGCACTTTCCAGGAAAAGCCGATCCTCGAATTGCCCTCAATACGAATGGCGGCTGTGCCGTTCTTCTATGCCGATGGAAGTTTCGAGATCGATCTCCCGCCAGGAAAGACCACGGTGACATTCGAACGCGGATTTGAACACGTACTCACCTCCGAAACTGTAGACCTCCAACCTGGTGAGACGCGTGACATGACATTGATTTCCAAGCGATTCGTCGATGCCAAAACGCGGGGTTGGATCAGCGGGGACACACATATTCACTGGGTGACGAATGCGTGGAATGTCGACCTCCCTCTCGATGACCTGGCCGTTGTCCAGCGGGCAGAGGATTTGCGGGTGATCAACAATCTGACGCTGCTGCATCGGACACCTGTGGATGCTTTTATCAAGCCGTCACAAGCCCAGGTCGGCCCGATCGCACCCTTCTGCAATGGCGATTATCACATCGAAATGGCAGAAGAGTACCGGAACCAGAATCTCTACGGGCATCTCTGTTTTCTGAACTTGCAATGGCTCGTACTGCCGATCGGTACGGGACCACAGATCGCCGGTGATGATTCGCTGGACTATCCGCTGAATAAAACCGCCATCATCGAAGCCCGTGGACAGGGAGGAATCAGCATTGAAGCACACGGCACCGGTGCCAATCACGAGCTGCCGCTCAATGCCGTACACGGCCTGACAGATTCCGTCGACCAGATTGATCCTGAGGATTATTACCGACTGCTGGATTGTGGCTTTCAGTTGCCACTTACAAACGGCAGCGACCACCCGGCTCGTATTGCTGGCTGCGCTCGGGCGTATGTGCAGATCGATGGGGAATTTGACTATGAGAAATGGATCGACGGCATTCGTCGCGGGCGAACATTCACGACTTCTGGCCCGCTTCTATTCTTCACGGTCAACGAGGCGGGACCGGGGACTGTGTTGACGCACTCGGGAAAAGCGTCACTCACGGCGCGGCTGCATGCCCACTCGCGCTTTCCGTTGGGACGTGTGCAGATCGTCTCGAATGGAAAAGTAATGAAAGAGATCGAAACTCAGGACCATGAAGCGGTGCTGGAGTGCGACATTCCCACCGATCTCAGCCGCTGGGTGGTCGCACGCTGTTCGCGAAATGATCGCTGGAACGCCCTGTGGCATCCAGATATTGCCCATACGAGCGCGATCTCTATCCATCGAGATGGTCATCCCGTTTTCCGAGAAGAGGCTGCTCATGAGTGGATTGACCGAATGCGGCTGCATACGCGCGACATCCTGACCAAGGGACAATTCGCAAACGCCAGCCAAAGGAAAGAAGCCACTGCATACGTCGACGAATCAATCCGCAGATATGAGCGGCTGATCACCACAAACCATTTGCCGAATCGCAAGCCGATTTGGGAGCACCAACGCGATCGACTGCTGATGCAGTCTGCGTTCGCTTCGCACGTCGGACACGATCCCGAATTCGTAAAACAAATCAGCGAATCTGACAACATCGGACAACTTTCAATCGTGGCTCGGCCCCTGACGCTGCTCCGCGTCCACATCAATCCCGAGTCGCGAGTCAAGCTGGCGGTTGTTGGGCCGCCCGAAAGGATCGTTCAGCATCGGACTCAGCGATTCCTCGTCGAAGTTCACAACGAAGCCGGCATTCAAGCTCCCCTGCGTATTCGGGCGTTCGATCAGTCGCAGCCTCAGGCAGAGACGCCGACATGGTTCGATGTGCGGATCGTTGAGAACCTCCTTTCGTCCTCGCGACTCACAGGTGAGGAGCTGGAATGGAAGCTGCTCGAATTACGCTGCATGGAAACGGGCCACCGTGAAATTCGTCTGGAAGCGGATGCCGGTCAGGGGACACAAGACTTGGGCTTTCGAGCCACAGCCGATCTGCTACTGAAATGTGTTCCACGTTCCCAGTTCCGAACGCGGATGGCCCCTTCCCCACCGTAATATTCAACCCAATCCCGTCACATCATTCCTGTTCGACTTTTGTTGTCAGAGACCACCGCCATGAGATCCTTTCTCTGTTGCCTTGCAATTATGTTCACCTGCACCAACGCTTTGTTCGCTGCGGACTGGCCAACCGTGCAAGTCGTCGACCGACAGCCGCTGGTCGCCCAGGTAACTCGCCTCGAACAGGCATTGAAGCACCTCGGAGCACCATTATCAGCGGACGCACTGGCCGAACTGAATGAGGCCAAGGCTCTGGCAGCGGATCAGGCCGTTGCGGCGCGAGTCCAACAGATACTCGATCCACTCTGCCTGGCCGCAGTCGTCTTGGACGCTCACCACTCGCCGGTCGTCATCTCCAGGAATCTCGCCGTTCCGCTTGAGGAACAAGGTTGGCGCACGTTTCTCATCAAGGTCGTGAACCCGGCTGAATCCCGCGCCCGCCTCCGAATCGACAGCCCGAACGGACGTCCGTTAGCTCATTCACCGGCTGAAGAAGTCACTTCGCGGTGGCTGGGACTATCCATGTTTGATGGTCAGCCTTTGACGCCGGCGCTGACCGGTTTGCCGCTCGAGTATCGTATTGTCGAAGTCTTCTCACGCGATGTCGGCGAGCGGAAAGCGCGGATGGAATTCTCGGCTCCCGTTGCGGGATCTTCAGCAGGGGTTCGTAACAGTTCCATCATCGCCGACTGGCGATTCGATCATGATCTTGCCGGCTGGAAGGCCGAGAATCAGGTCGAGTTGCAGGTCAACGATGGGGCACTTCGACTTCGGGGTACCGGTATCGATCCCTTCATGACCACGACACTGCCCGAACCCGCTCGGCCCGGTAACTATGTGCTGCGATTCTGGGCCAAGGCCGAAGAATCCGGATTCGGTCAAATCTTCTGGTGGACCCAGGAACGGCCACAACCTGACGGTGGACATCTCGTAACGTTCAGTGTCGAAGCGGGACGTCAGATGTTGTATGAGATCCCTTTTAGTGACGAAGGCCATCTGACGGGTATTCGCATCGATCCGAACGGCAAACCCTGTCGGTGGCAGATCGACTGGATCGAGCTGGCGAATGCGGAAGGGGGCAAAGGCTGGGGTGGTACCGACATCTCTTTTCAGACTCGTCCTTCGAATCTGGTGACGTTTCGTGTTTCCGACGACCCCGATCGCCCGGCGATGGCGGCGTTCGAGATAACGGATGAAACAGGACGCGTCTACCCTCCGCAGAACAAACGCCTCGCTCCCGATTTCTTTTTCCAGCGGCAGATCTACCGGGGTGATGGCGAAACCCTGCGACTCCCCGCGGGCAAGTACACGGTCAAGTGCTCGCGCGGGCCGGAGTCAATTCCAGCCACAATTCCGTTGGTCGTAGGAGCAGGTCCGGCTGAGGTTCATTACCGAGTTGCGCGATGGATCGATCCCTCGCGTCGTGGTTACTGGTCAGGAGACCATCACATCCATGCCGCCGGTTGTGCCCATTACGAGAGTCCCACTCAGGGGGTTCATCCACCAGACATGTTGCGTCACTGTATGGGCGAAGACATCAAGGTCGGTTGCTGCCTGACGTGGGGACCATGCTTTGACTTTCAGAAACGGTTCTTCACGGGGCAACTTGACGGCAACAGCCGCTATCCGTACCTGATACGGTACGATGTGGAAGTCTCCGGCTTTGGTTCACATGTTTCCGGACACCTCAATCTGTTGCGGCTGAAGGAGCAGATCCCGCCCGGTGGGGATTCGAAAGCGCATTGGCCGACACTGGGGCTGAACACGCTCCGCTGGGCCAAGAAGCAAGGTGCGATTTGTGGTCCCGCCCATTCGTCGAGTGGCTTAACTCGATTTGTAGACCGTCTTCCCGGAACAGAAGGGCTGGACGGACCTGGAGGTCTGCCGACATTCAATGTGCCTGCCTTCGATGGAATCGGGGCCAACGAGTTCATCATGAACGTTGCTCATACCGTGGAAGGCCCGGACCATCAACAAGTTCCCGCCGTCGACTTCATTTCGACCATGAACAGCGACCGGACCGCAGAGTTCAACATGTGGTATCACGTCCTCAACTGCGGATTTCGAGTCCGCGCAAGCGGCGAAACGGATTTCCCCTGTATGAGCGGAGAACGAGTCGGACTGGGGCGAGTCTACGTACGTCTCCCAGGCAAACTGGATTTCGATACCTGGTGCGACGCTTTAGCGGCCGGTCGCAGTTATGTGAGTGATGGTCGAACTCATCTGATGGAGTTTTCAGCCTCCACCTCCACACCGGAACAAATACTCGAAGCGGGGACAAACGGAAGCGAACTGAAGCTGAGTCGACCGGAAACCGTGAAATTCCAGGTCAAAGTTGCTGGTCGTTACGGTGACGCACACAAGCTCCCCGTCGAACTGATCATCAATGGTTATCCGGTTGCGAAGCAGGAAGTCGACAGTGATGGAACCGAACGGACTTTGACCTTCGAGCACGCGATCGAAAAAAGTTCATGGGCAGCGATCCGGGTCTTTCCCTCGGGACACACGAATCCGGTATTTGTGATCGTCGATGAAAAACCGATCCGAGCCAGCCGCTCGAGTGCGCAGTGGTGCCTGCAAAGCGTAGAGCAATGTTGGAAAGCGAAAGTGAATTCCTACCGAGCCGATGAACGAGAAACCGCGGCAGCAGACTACGAAACAGCACGCTCCACCTTTCGCAAAATCATCGCAGAATCACGGTGAGTGTCGTGGTTCTCTTTGTATATCACATCCCTGATCAATATCGCCAAAGGAAGAAACGCGGGGAAACAAAAAACGGGGACACAAAAAACCTCTGAGGTTTTCCAACACGCTGCCGCCAACCGAAAAACATTCCGTCTCCTCGTGTGTTTTCTCCAAGGGGTGCCCGAGACAGGATTCCATTGAGCGTCTGACGTGCGTTGTGGTGAAAACTTAGGAACTGAAAGCGATCGATTGGATCTCGATTTCATCACTCCAGATCCCGATCAGAAACAGCGCGTGGCTACCTCGAAAAACCGGCAACCCGTATTGGCCCCGCTTTCGTCCCGATTTTCTGGTCGTGAGTCAGAGCAGCCGACGTAACGCCTTCCCTGACGCGCTGCGGGGGACTGCCGTCACGAACGCAATCGATCGGGGGAGTTTGAACGTCGCTAACGCCGGCCGCAGGAACGCGAGAAGCGCCTCGGCAGAAACCTCGGCTCCAGGCTTCAGTGCGACGACCGCCCTTGGTACTTCCCCCAGGATTGGGTCTGGCGCGGCCAGCACGACGCGTGTGGCGGAACGGGGACTGGGTGCGCCAGTGAAAGCCGGAGGAAGGCAGCGAATGGAAGTTTCGTACGAGGTAAGATTTAGCCAATCGCCTTGGCCCCGAGTGATGCGTCTGTATGGGCAACCATACAGTCGAAGCGTTCACAGGGGAAAGTCCGGGCTGTGTATTGAGCTCCGAAAACAGTTATTTGAGGTGGCCGACCTTGTCCAGTCACGGGGAAGGCAACACTGATGTCGAACGTTAAAGGCGAGTCCGATGTCAGCCCCACGGAGTCGAAGACCACACGCACGGACGGAAGCTTTCCTCGCGGAAACTGGGAGATCCCAGCGACATCCCTCTCATTGGAAATGGATCGGTCGGGGAAGGCGCGATGCCATCATCCCGACATGCACGTCGCTGGGAAGTCAGACAGTCTCGTAGTACCTGCGAAGCAGGCGAACAAAGCGGGACCTCAAACTGCTGCGGAGTCTGTGGAGGAAAGGAGAC
>CAMBQP010000197.1 GCA_945869955.1 Schlesneria paludicola DSM 18645 | reverse complement strand
TCGTTGAGGAACGCATGATGGTCGGAACACGAACTCAAACTGCGAACAACCGCCGCCACGGCTTCACCCTGATTGAAATCATGGTGGTGATTGTGATTCTTGCCATCCTGATCGGTCTGTTGATGCCTGCACTCTCAGGCGCTCGCACCCGAGTTCGGCAGGCACAAGTCCGAGCGGAAATTTCCCAACTGGAAAACGGTATCGGTAACTTCAAAAATCGGTTCGGGATCGAACCACCGAGTTTAATTACCCTTTATGAGGACCCCACACAAAACAACGGCTGGGCAAGCAATTCTCCGTCCACTGCTGCAATCGAAAGCCTGGCGCTATTGCGTCAATTGTGGCCTAATTTCAATCAGCGATTGGTTCGGGACCTAGACGGTGACGGTGCGACAAATCGTTTTTTTACAATCACACAAGGAGAGTGTCTGGTTTTTTTCCTTGGCGGCATGCCGACATCAGAAACCGTCAACGGTGTAAAACAGTTTTCGGTGACCGGGTTTTCTAAAAATCCAGTTGATCCGTTCGCGGCAGGCGGCACACGAGAAGGTCCATTTTTCGAGTTCAAAAACGATCGCTTTACTGACTTAGCCGGATCGGTGATTGGTTTCCCGGAATATAAAGACCCACTTCCCAGTCAACAAAACCCCTATCGGTATTTCAGCTCGTATGACGGAAATGGTTACCGTGAACCGATGCAGAATGTTGTGAGCGAATATGGCGGCGCAGGATCGGTACCATGGTTGGCCTACCGACAGGGATCGACAGTCAATTCTTCGCCATTCAAGTCGAAATCGTTTCAAATCATTTCACCTGGGCAAGACGGAAAGTATGGGCCAGGTGGCCCGTACGTAGCCGGTGCGGCAGACCCCTTACCCGCTTGGGACAGCTCGTCGATTTCCACTTGGAGTAACGCAGCGGGTTCACGTTCTTTTACTAGTGCAGATCGCGACGCTGAGCGGGACAATATCACGAATTTCTCGAACGGGTTGTTAGTTCCTTAGGTCGATTGTCGCGAGATTTCGGTTTGAATGAGAATGCGTAAGGCAACAGGCATCATGGATACCACGAGAACAACATCATCGCAGCACCGGGGGCGACCATCGCGCCTCGGATTTACGCTCGTTGAACTGATGATCGTCATTGCGGTGATTTTGCTACTGATGACGATCACCATCGCTGCGTTTGCCAATTTCATTGTCACCTCAAAAGAAGCCGCAACTGCAGCCACGATTGCGAAACTCAACAAAATCTTGCAGCAACGAAAAGAGGCGTTTAATCGACTCAACTTAAAGTCTGCCGCGAAAGCGTTAAATTCGACGAATGCGAACGTCAACGCAACAACAACGAAGTTCAACCTCAGGGCTGCCGAGGTCATTGTTCGCAAACAACGCTTCGAAATCGCGCTACCACAGCGGTATGAGGAACGATCGCTGTTTAATGGGATTGACTACAAAACCTGGTTTCAGGGACTATCAGCACGTCCTAATTATGAGAGCTCCGCATTACTTTATCTTGCGATTACCGATGGCGAAACATTTGGCGCACCCCAAGTGGATGATGACGCGTTTACCACGGCCGAGGTCACTTCGATTCCCATCAACGTCAATGGAACGACCTTGGACCTCAAGTATTTTATTGATGCCTGGGGCCAGCCGCTCCGGTTTTACAGATGGCCTACAGGGTTGATCAGGGGCGAGTCCGCAGGGATCGTCGATCGATCGTACGCCTTGCTGTTGAACCCCACATTGCCACCGAGATTGGCGAACTCGACAGCAATTGATCCCTTGAAATACGATCCCGATGATCCGTCACAGTTTTTCAGCATGTTTTATCTCGGATTACCCGCGTCACAGCAGACAAATTTTCAATCGAGTTTCAATTTGTATTTCGATGCGGCTCGCTTCCATACTCCGCTATTGGTTTCGGCCGGGCCTGATCGAAGCCTCGGTTTATACGAACCCAATGACCCCGACCGGATGAACGGTTTATCGGTTCCGCTGCCGAACAGTGGAACATCGTCGACCACACCATTAAATGACAATATCACCAACCTCAATCAAAGAAATAAGGGGAACTGATCCATGCGGACACACCCCCGGTCAATTGAACGTAACAGCCGTAGTGGTTTCACGCTAATCGAACTGCTAGTCGTCGTCAGTATTATTTTGACATTGGCAACAATTACGTTGGTGTCAGTCAATTTCAGTTACAGCCGGGATCGCGTTCGAGCGGCGGGTCGCCAACTGCAGTCGTTCGTGGCAGGGGCTCGTGATCGCGCGATCTATTCCAAGGAAGTTCGAGGAGTTCGCCTGATACTGGACCCGCAAAATCAGCACACGGCGATTGCCGTCCAGTATATCGGAGCACCAGATCGCTGGTCAGAAGGGACTGTGCGCCTCAATTCGAAAGAGAATGTCTCGATACCCTACGGTCTGGGACTGCAGAATGCTGGATTATTGGGAATCGGTTCCCAAATCGAGATCCCGAAGGAGAGCGGCGTTTTTTATACCGTTGCCAGCGCAGTCACACTGGACAACGCGCTGGGATTTTCGGTTTATGATGGGAGTGTTTTTCTGAATAAGAGCATTCCGAGTTATACAGGCCAAAATCAGATTTCGAGTTTTTCCCTACAACTCAAGCCGACAGTGATCCCCGGTACCGAACCGGTGCCGCTCCCCACAGGGGTGGTGATCGACCTGGATGGTTCTAATCTCCCTTCAAGTTGGCGGCCCTCAGTGAGCGATACCACGTACCCGTATTCATCAACCATGGACATTCTGTTTAATCCACGAGGGAGTATAACCGGCGACGTGGCGGGTAACGGAATCCTGCATCTGCTGCTCGCCGATGCCGGCGATGTACTGCGCTGGCAAAACATTCCTGGTCGAATTCTGACGGCAAACCCGACGCCAGCGCAGTGGTCACCTCCCGTGGTCCCGGCAAATATGGCTACCGGGACGCCAATCGTCACGCGAGATCAAATTTTGCTGTCGATCAATGGCCGCTCGGGAAATGTGAGCGTTCATCATGTGAATCCAACAATTACGAATACCACAAACCCGATCGCTGACGATCCCTACAGCCTTGCCGAGACGGGACAGGTGTCGAAACAATGACTCGCAATCCCCCCAACCCCCAAAGAGGCCCCTCGTCGTCGCACGCTGGTGTGACGATCAGTGAAGTGCTGATTTCGATGGTGATTATGGCCATCGGTGTCGTCTCATTGGCAACGTTATTCCCGGCGTCGGTTTTACGATCGATCCAGGCCTCTCAATTGACGAATTCGGCGCTGCTCTCGAAAAATGCGAAGGCAAGACTGACTTATGATACGAGCCTCTTGAGCAACCGAGTGGTTCTCATCCCCAATATCCAAAGCCTCAATCCAGTCAATCCTCCGACCACGGCCATGATTGACCCGTTTGGAACAGTGATTGATTCGAGCACAAATCAGTCCAGATACAATCTGCCGACCACGATGGGTGGGCAGCAGGGAGGTGGCGTCAAACGTGTCGCCGGAAACACTTCAGGAGTTTCCAATCAGCAGTTTGCGGAAGGTCTGGCGATGCTTCCCGACAGCTGGTCGCTCGTGCGGCAAGATAGCATTATTGGGGGATATACTTCGGGCTCACACCAATTGGCATTGGCGTCGTCAGCGGACAATTTTACAGACATTATACCACGGACATTATCCGCTGCAGGATCAACCAATCCTCTCTATCGAATGGTGGTCTTGGATGCGACGGGACGTTATGCCTTTCGTCGGACGATCCGGCAGGTGCTGAACGGAAATCAATTGAGTTGGGCCGACCCCAATGGGTCGTATGAAAATGATTTGCCGGCGAACTTCATGCCCGCACGCTGCCGCGTCGAAGTACGCGATAATCGATATACCTGGATGCTGACCGTCAGGAAGCGGCCACTCACGAGTGATCTCATTTCGTGGAAGGCGGAGGCGGATCTGGTCGTCTTTTTTAATCGCTCGTTCAAAGTTGCCGATGAAGTCTTGATCACAACGATTCAGCCGACACCGTCAGGGTCTGGCGGGTTTGATCGTCAGCCGGGTCTTGCAGGCGTTGACGACAATCTGGATGGGCGGCTTGATAATTTCACCACGAATACCATCTCCGGTGAAGACGACTGGCCGGGATCGGATGATTTGCGAACGGTCAGCTATACCGGTTTATTGCCCCCCTATTTGAAAAAGGGATCCTACCTGCTCGAGACCAGTCAGGCCCGTTGGTATCGGGTCGTCAACATCAACACCAATAACAGCTTGATTCTGCTCGATCATGATTTGATTGATCTCCCCACTAATGGCTCTGTTAACTTTGTGGCGATAAAAGGAATTACCCAGGTATTCGAACTGGGCTCCTTTTCTGGATCTCAATGAGTTTTCAGGACCTGTGACCCGCACTACTGAACGGCTGTTTGAACTGAGCCACGAATCGCGTCAACTCGCTCTGCAAGAAGATGAAAGCCATGAAACGTTCCCACCAACCACGTCGAAGCGAACTGAGCCGCCGCCGGACACTGCGTTCCGTGGTCCGTTTGCACGCTCAGTCGTCCGACCGAGCGTTTACGCTGGTGGAAATGATGATTGCCGTGGCCCTCGTCCTGCTGATCATGACCATGTTTGCGGAGATCTTTCAGATTGCCACCAGTTCGCTTTCCAAACAGCGCGGTCTTTCGGAAAACGATCAACGGGCACGACTGTTGAATACGGTTGTACGGGCCGATCTCGATAAACGTTCCTTCCGCGATGTGATCCCCTTCACCAGCAATCAAGATACTCGTCAACTTGGCGGATTATTACTGCGACGAACTGGCTATTGGTACTACGCAGAAAATGATCCCAGCGACGATACCGATGATGTTTTGCAGTTTACCACGCAAGTCAGCAACCGTTCTCAAAGTACCGATACCACCCCCTACCTGGGTTTGGCTGTGCCGTTCTCTTTTCTTTCACCCGCGATCACGGCTTTGGATGTGAATGGGCCGACGTTTACAGTTAATGGCGATTATTCGGCCTTCTTTTCGACGGGAACCGCAGTGGGGCGGCACATCTGGGTCTCGGGGAGCCAAGGTGCAAACGGGCAATCCAACGACGGACGGTATCTGGTCGATAATGTGAGCGTGGTGGGGGGGAATACCCAATTTTTGTTGGACCGCCCCATCGCTCAAATGGCGACGCTTGGAACCCTTTATCTTTCCGAGTTTCAGCCGGAATTGGACGATGGACTTCCCGGAAATCTCATCGGCCAATCCTCGGCTGCCGAGATCGCCTACTATTTGCGCGGGGGCAACCTCTATCGACGTGTGCTGTTAATCCGCGATGCCGATACCTCGGGAGCTCAACCCCATCTGGAGACCGGATCACCGATTCTGGTCGGCGATTACGCACCATCCAATGGTTCGTTCTGGCGAGATTTTGACTATTCGGCATTTTATAATCGGGGCAACTACAGTCCTGGCAATTCCACCGGGACCGATCTTGTCGGTAAGGGACCTCGGTTTCATACGGTCAGCCAATCCCTGAACAATGACGCCAATGCACCAAAAGAGGTGGCATTCAGCTTGCCGCTGCCGCTTCCTGCACCTTTACAGATCCAAGATCAGTTCCGCACCATCAGCTTGGGTATTCCCCAATTCCGATTTGGACATGACCCCTGGACAGGGGTTCCTCGGGAATTCGCAGGCCCCGGCGCCGACGGACAACTCGGAAATTATGATGACACGGGATTTATCGGGCGTTTTACCATGTCAGAATGTTCGCAAAGTGCCTTTGGCTTTCCGGGAACGATGTCGATTAACTCCGCAAACCCGACCCTGGATAACAGCCCAGTTTCCATGAGGACGACCCTCAACCTGGACACCAACAATGCGATTTCCGAATTTACGACCAATCCGCAGCTGCGTCGTGGTGCTGACATCCTGATGACAAACGTTTTAAGTTTTGACGTGAAGGTCTGGGACCCGTTGTTGGGGCTATTTGTCGATCTTGGCGATCGGAGCTACCCGACCGGTTCCTTTTATTTTTCCACCACCGATTTGGCGAACAACAAATGTCAGAATGGGGTTTATTCACCGTCGAACAAATATCGATATGACACTTGGCATCCCAAAGCCGAGATCATTCAACCCGGTTCGCCGAACAATCGTTATCCGAATCCCCCCTTCACAACTCAAGTGAATTCGGTTCAGATCACCATTAATTATCGTGACATTTCCAGTGATCAGATTCGTCAGGTCACCATCGTTCAATCGCTCATCGATCCCAATTGATCCGCTGAAGCTGCCCCTTTGCTATTTATGTTTGACGAGCAGGCTGTGATCGACACCGCCGAACACCGAGGTTTGCTATGAAACAAGTATCCCCAAAACGATCGCTTCGATCTTCCCGAGCCGAGCGCCGTGGTTCAACACTGCTGGTGGTCCTCGCTCTCCTCGGGCTCTTGGCACTGCTCGGTTTCACGTTCTACACCTTTGCAGCCCAGGAGCGCGCTGCGGCGGAATACTTTGCCAACGAGGCACGGAATACCGAGACGATTGCCGCCTCGGACGCGATCTTTGAATGGCCGCTGCGGCAACTGATTCTGGGCCCTGATGACACCACCGTCAACAGCGTCCTCTGGGGTGGTCGACATTCGCTGGTCCCCGGTATGCTGGGCCGCGATGGGATTCCGTTCAATGGCGAAGGGATTAACGTGGCCGTCGACGCCAGCGGAAATCCAATTGTCGATATGGATTTCAACGGGTCCGCCGACAATCCATTGTTTTTGAACACGGTTGATTCGCCGGTCGCGAATAATGGAAATCTTTGGGGCGCCGGCAAATCCCTGGCCACGCTCCCCGCTCCCGATGCTGACTATAGTTCTCCTGACATCAATAGTATGTTGCTCTCTTATGATGGGGCTGCGATCGATGGCTCGAATGTTCCCTCTCGCGTCTTTATTCCCACCCTGCTGCGACCCCAATACCTGCGGAACGGGGGGGCGACCATTGCAAACTGGTACGATAACAGCAATCAGGTCCCCGCAACGAAGAGTTTCCGTCCGCATCCCGATCATGTCTACATCGATCCGATCAGCGGCAATTCGACCAATATGGCACGATACGTGCAAACTCAACAGGATGCGACACGACTCGGTTTGACGAGTCCCTTTTCCTTCCAGCCATTGGATGCCTCGGGACTGCCGACCAATGGGCAGCTCGGAGTCTGGACGGAGGGGACAGCAAACGCATTGAAGCTGAATCTCGATGTGGACACCGATGGGGACGGAATTTGTGAATCGATTCTGGTCGACTTGGGTTACCCTCCGTTCCGTCGAGGGGATGGGAAGCTGGTGGTTCCCTTGTTTGCGATGCAGGTCCGTGATCTGAACGGTCTGATCAACCTGAACACCGCGACCTCGAAGCTGACGAAAACACTCCTTCCACCCAACTTAATCACGCAGGAATTTGGTGCCGACCAAACAACTGGGAATCCGCGCTATCTCAGCAGCTCCAATCAGGGACACACCGCCTCAGAAATCAATTCTGTGTATGGCCTGTCGACCGATCTCAGCACGGTTTCCAGTACCGACCTGCAGCAGTACCGCTTCTTTCTCAAGTCGTTTGGTGCGGATCGCGACCCGATGACGACCCGCGAAGTGGCGAATATCGAGTGGTTTTTCCAAAATTACGGCCGCCCGCAGTACAATGTGCAGCTGGCGCAAAGTGCCGCGGCCACCAGGGTTGGTATGGCGATCGCCATCGAGACGATCACCCCCGGTTTACTGGGTGACCTCAACACGTTGTTCAATGTGCTGACCTCCGGGACCGGGGCACTTCCTCAGGCGGGGATGATCAATGTTGCCGACAACGACGATTCCATCAATCAATATCCTTTTTTCTGGACGAAACCATCCTCGTTTCCCTTCTTGGGGACGCCGCTGGATTTGGCGGGCCGGGGGAGTCTCTTGCTACCAAATACTTCCGGAGCCAATCCGCTGGGGAAGAAGCTGAATCTGATCGACCGAACATCTCAAGCGTCGATGGGCCCCAATCGCTGGCTGTCGTTTCAAGGTTATCATTCCAACAACGATGTGGCGTTGATCAATTCCACGTATGCAGCCCAATTATTTCCTGTGTCACTGACCACCAACCAATTGACCGATGATTCCAGTGAATTGATCGTGGATCCCGACGCGTTGTCGCTGGCCGAGCCGAATTATGCCCCGACCGGCGGGTCGATTTCTCCTGTCGTCGGTGGGGCCCTTGGGGCACGGACGGCCACGGGACTGGCGATTGATAATGACGCCGTGTTTGGCCCGTTGGAAACCGCATTCCTGCAACAGTCCAATGCCGATGGTGTGGTGGTACGCGGGACTTCGCGGGTCGCCAATCTGGCGACGCTGAATCTGACCACCAGCCCGAACGCGGCGAACATTCGTGGTCAGTATACGACGGTCAGTTCTGATCGGCGTGAGTACAGCAAGCTGACAACGACTCAAACCGCCCTGGCGCTGCGCCCGTGGGAGGCGAACTACTTTAACACGAATACTGCTCTCAGGCCTGTCGTCTGGTATCAAATGAGTGGTCAGTCGACGCTCAATTCGAAGGCATTTCGTTTAAGCGCCAATCAATTGCTCGTCGACGGACGTGGCGAACCGTTGCCAACTTCGGCACCAACCGCATTGACCTTTCGCGACTTGACGCCACACCCCAGCCAGGCACAATGGTCGACGGTTGCGGCGGGGAGTCTCGTTCCGACCGGACTGGTGACCTACCCAGCAGGTGGCAGCTTTCCAGCGACGACTCAAGGACTTCTCCAGCAAGAATATTTTGCTCGCCGTGATCGCCAGGCGATGGCACGGGACATTTATGTGTTATTGTATCTCTATGGCGGTGGCAAGGATGTCGATCCCAATACGACCCTGAACACACCGACCGGCACCGTTTATACGGACGCCCAATTGAAAGAGATGGCCCAGTTTGCGGTGAACTATGTGGATACACTCGACAGCGATTCGGTGATGACCCGGTTTGAGTATGATAAAGAC
Organism: Schlesneria paludicola DSM 18645; assembly: GCA_945869955.1. Lineage (GTDB taxonomy): Bacteria > Planctomycetota > Planctomycetia > Planctomycetales > Planctomycetaceae > Schlesneria > Schlesneria paludicola_B. Next base: position 2,710 of record CAMBQP010000197.1, on the reverse strand, counting down.
TTGAGCGACGGTTGGAACCTCGATGATAATCCCTATACGTCTTCAACGACGCCGATTGCGGCTCTGCGATTCCCCAGCGATACGCCACAACGCGGTGAAGTTTGGGGCGTGGAAACCCAGCAATTGACTTTGGCCGAGGCGTTGGTTGTGAAAACGCCCGCACTGGCCAGTAATAACACGTTGACACCCTGGGACGACACGACAGCCCGATTTTTCACGTATGTGGATCTGCAAAGCAGTTCTGCGTTCCCGATTTATTTCAATAGCCAGGCGTGGCAAGTTCGCGTACTCTCTTCCGGCGCAGCGACCACCCCTGCTAACGAGCGGCGAGTGACACCACTGACAGGAACGATTCCTGCGGGGGGATTATTCACCATCCTGACTGCGGGTGATAACACGACCAAAGATAGTGCGGGGAACCCGACCAGCACGTTTACGATCAACAATATTCAAGTGATTCCTTCGGTCACATTGGCGGCGGGAAATCGCCTGGATCTGGTGGTCGATCCGCCATCGCAATATGTCATCACCGACGGCAGCACGTCGGGTGGAACGGCACTTCCCACCGAAAAAACGGGCGTGGGTGATTTTCTGAACTTGAACAATACCCCTGATCCAGCGACGGTGAAGATGCCGGTGATTTTTCAATTGATGAGGCGTTCCAATCCCGATCGAATCACCTCGGCAACCGGTACGAGTGCGGTGCAGGTTGACGCGGACAATCCGTGGATCGAGGTCGATCGCATTCAGACGGGGGTCGTTGGGGTGGCCAGTGGGATCAAGCTCTTTAACATCACCACGACGACCAGCGTTGCAAGTCTGGATACAAAGCCACCCATCGACCCCATGAATCCGCTGCAGTATTTGACCAGTTACTATCGAAAAGAGCCCTTCGGTATTGACTCGGAAACCGATTTTCTGCCGGGTGACTCTTGGGGCCCCACGGCGAACACCAAGACTCTTTACCGATACAACTTCATCGGAGTGGGCAAGTATAAGCGGAATACGACCGCGACAGTGGGGACGTTTACTCAGTTTCATTTTGATCGTCCATTTGCCACGTTGGGCGAGTTGTTAGAAATTCCGCTGGTGGGACCGGGACTTTATCGGGGTGGGAATGACGGAGACGCCTGGTATGACTCGAACGAGACCTTATTTCTCACGAAGGCCCTTGGGCTTGGGAATCTCAGCCCCTACAACCAAGTGAACTATTCCGACCCAAAAAATCTCGGAAATTCGCCGAAGCGGGCCTTGACCGCCTCGGCCAAGTTTTTGCAGGCCGATTTTCCGGATGCGATCGATGCGAATCCGCAATTCGACAATCGCTGGTATCGGTTGCTGGAGTTTTTGGAAGTTCCGTCACCGATGCATCGGCATCCGGATTTGCATACCTACTCGATCAATAGTCTGGGATTGCCTACCAATTTCGGCTGGCCGCGGGTCCATGGGCAGTTGAATCTGAATTTTGTTCGCCATGCCAGTGTGTTGGCAGGATTGCTGGACGACAGTTCGGTGATGAACCTGATGCAGATTAGTCCGAGCCCGATACCGGGTCTGTTCACGTCGGTTCCCGGCCGGGATACGAGTGACCCTGCGGCTTACGGCAGTCGTGACTGGTGGTATGAATTCATTCGATCGCGCGACGGCGTGATCAACCCGGCGATCAATCCCAATCAGCCCTTTCCCGACTCATTAACGGGTTTGTATGTTCCTGGTGCGGCGGGAACTCGTCCCTTTCGGGGTTTCAATTTCACCTCACGGGGACCGGCAAGCCAGAAGCAGGATACGGTGTTTCGTAATCTCCCGGCGGATGCGAATGTGACACCGTCCGCGACGACATCCCCTCGAACGCTGTTTCAGATTGGAAATTTGACGGAACATAACGGTAGCACACTGGATTCGCTCGCCAAGCATCGCTTGGTAGAGAAGGTGATGAATAACGTGACAACTCGGACGAACTCGTATGGGGCATTCATCGCGGTCCAGTATTTTGAAGCAGCGGAAGAGACCTCGAATGGAACCACGGCCATACGGATTGGTGGGCGGTTGGACGACACGCCGACGCAGCGTGCCTTTTTCGTGATTGATCGCACGGGTGCGGTCGAGCAGTGGAAGAATTTGACCGCTCTTCCGGCCCAGGGTGGTGCAGGGATGAGCTCAACACAACTTTGTCCGAACAGTTACAGCATCACTCCGAACACCTCGACCACGAACACTCCGAACGGGATTGACTGGAAGAGTCTGGTTTTGTACCGCCAGACGTTGAACTAGTTGAGGCGGGTGCAGGCGTGATTGCGGGTGAGAGAACGAAGGTTTCTCATGGGGGAAACGATGAGCACGTATGAAACGATACCAGCAGGAGGAGGCATTCGACGCAAAATCAAACACCCCGAATGATGAATCGGTATAATCGACACTCACGATAAGTCGATATGGCATAACGACTTTAAAAAACATTGGCACATTGGCTTCTGATTTGCTATGTTGTCATTGCGGTTGCGCGTTGCAGTCGAATGGCGACTTCGACCAGAAGCGAACTCAAACTTACCAGCTCGGAACTTGTCGCCCCCCAAATTTTGGAGACTTTGTCATGACTCGCCTTCGCCTCGCTTCACAACGCCAGCCGCGCCGCGGCTTCACCCTGATCGAACTACTCGTGGTGATCTCAATCATCGCCGTACTCGCGTCCCTCATCGCGCCTGCTGTGCAA
>CAMBQP010000196.1 GCA_945869955.1 Schlesneria paludicola DSM 18645 | reverse complement strand
TTCCGATTCGGATGATTCGTTTGATTGGTAGTTCACCATCTTCGCATTTTTTGAAAACGGTGTGATTCACGAATCGACGGCAGTCTTCAATCGATTTGCCTGAACGCTGCTGCAATCAGGGGACCATCAAGCCCATCGAAACTGAGCTGTCCAATCTTCATGGCAGTCGAGATAGACAGATCACGGACCCAAGTCGTACCGTTTGGTATGGAATGATGTACTCCCAAATCGCTCACGGGGTTTGTCGTTGAACCCGATTTTCCTGGCCTCTGGGTCTGTCGAAGAAGAGGGATCCGCTACAACAGAATCCCTAGAGATCCCAACCGTTGAGTGTCCCGGTTCACGGCGTCTCTTTAACGGGCATCCCCAACTTAACGGGCATCCCCAACGCTCTCAGGTTTTGCCTCGTCTCGGGTTTCCGCTTCGGCGACCTCGATATTCACGCGGCGGCGCTGGCGGAAATCATAACTCTCACCCGATTTCAAGATCGCGTAATCCTCGTTCGCGGCCTTGTGAGCGGCGTCGTGATCAAAAACGGTGACCTGGTGCTGTCCAACAACCTGCATTGTTGAACCCTGCACAATCAGTGCAGTCGATTCATCGATACCGATACCGATCAATTCGGGATGCTGTTTTTTCAACTGAACGAGATCTTCCAGTCGGTCTCGCTGCGTAAAGTGCTGATCAATGGCAACTCCCGGCAGGAAACCGAATCCTCGTTCATAACCTTCTGCCATCATCTCGGTATTACCAAGGGGATTGCCACGTACCAGATAGTCCCCTTGAATTGTCGCGCCGGCCGAGGTCCCGCCAATCACACCGCCACGCCGCAAGACATCATGGAATAGTTCTTGTACATGGGTATCAAGATACGCATCAACCAGCCGCCACTGTCGTCCACCGGTAAACCAAACTCCACGAGCGGCGGTCAACTTCGCGAGTAACTCAGAAGATTTCAGGTCCTCTCCCCTTTTGGCGTGGAATTGGTAGACGTTTTTCGCTCCTGCTGAAGAGAGCCACCCGCAGACCTCATTTTGTGGCGGGGGATTTTCGCTGAGTGCATTCGAGACCACGACAATGGAAGCCTCATTCCCACCTGCGGCTAACAGGAACCGATCAATCGCCTCTTTCGGAGTCGATCCGCCCCCGACAATCACCAGAGTTCCCTGCTGAACCTCGGGAGTCTCGACAGGCTTGCGGATCATATGCGGCTCTGCTCGTGCAATCGCTGCCCGTCGCAGCATTACGAGATCCCCCTTTTCTCCGGCGGGAATGGAGTCGATACGCTGGGGACGCACAGGAGACTCGGACAGGCAGACCGAAACATCGGAATCACCGAGCACTTCGAGCGACCGCCCACGTACGATCAGTGCGGTCCCCTCATCGATACCAAATCCGACCGTTCCCGGGCGAAGCTGCATCGCTCGCACGAGTCGATTCAGCCGATTCCGTTTGCGAAAATGCTGGTCAACGATCGTGCCGGGCAATAAGCCCAATCCGGTTGAGAGGGTTGGTTCGTCGCGTCCTTCGGCAATCATATCACGGGACATCACGGCGGCTCCCGCCGAAGTTCCACCGATGACGCCACCTCGGGCAAGAACCGCGTGCAGACGCTCTTCCGTTTTCGTATGCACGTAGGTTTGCGAAAGCCAATTTTGATTTCCCCCGACGAACCAGACTGCGGTGGCATCGTCAAGCACGCGAGAAAATTCCGGGTCTTCCGCCTGCTCACGTGACCGCGTATGCAGAATTTCTAACGTAGCCATCTCGTTTTCAGCCAGCCGGTCATACCAACCGGAGAGACGCAAGGGCATATCCAAATCTGCCACGTAGCTGGCTGAGGTCACGATGACAACACGCGCTCGCGGACCACCACCCAATTCCAAAAATCGATCCAGGATTTTTGACGGAAGGATTCCGCCTCCGCAGATGACGAGTGTTCCGGAATTAACGCATAAAGGATCGGCTTCTGCGTTGATTTGGGGCGGAAAACTCTTCGCTGTAGAGACGGCGATTTCCGCTCCGTGCAGGGAGTGAGAACTGCTGACACTCCCGCAAATCAGACAAAGGCCAAAAAGAAGGCCTCGACTGGCGGTACGTGTGGATGCCAACAGAACATCGTCGAGTTGAAGCCTCATCATGAAGTCCAGCCCTTCCTTAAGAATCAGGAATCAAAATCACGGCCTTCGCTTCCGTGCGATCACACAAAAATAGATTGATCTGTTTTCTGCTGCAAGGTCGATTACCGAAATTCGCTACCGAGAATGCAATTCCGCTTGATGACAGTTCAAGATCTTGATGACACGGTGAGCCCCCATTGGACTTCAGCGGAATCCCCAAAAATCATCTCGACCAGGAATTTTTTGACGGATTTTAAATTGTTCTCTCTGCCTCGCATGACGAACAGGAAACGCCTGCTTAACCACCTCGAATTGTGGGAAAAACGGGCGTTTTTTCCATCAAATCGCTTCCCACACAACGAGATCAACCCTCATTTTACTGCGAAGCAATTCTTGCGCCACTGTTTACGGATCCCTCTTTTTTGGCTTCAACTTCTTTCCAAATCGGGCCATAAATCGGTTTATCGAACGGGGGGCAACCGGTTGGATATTGCCCCTGCGGATGATCTTTTGCACTGATTAAATTAGTGCACTCGGAAAAGGTTCGATCGGTTATTTTAAGGTTGTGGTATCCATGCTCCATTCACTGCCGCACAAATCACTGCCGCACAAAATCGGGCTGAGAGCGCGTCGCTCGTTACAATCCGACGATCATGCACCCGTTGGCAGCGAGATTTCATGCCGCAGCAGGAATCGCCAGTTCCTGTAACCAACTCTCTCCGCTCCCCACCACGGGGATCGAGGGGATCGCGGACGGAATTGCTGCAGTGTCCTGAAAATCGCGTAAAACACTCAGTAAAATGGCGTAAAATACCCAGTAAAGGGTGTTCGGGGGAGTGATAACCATCGACGGGTGGATATTCGGCGGGTCGCAGGACATGTGGGTTTTCATAAGGCTTCCCTAAGGTCACATTGAGTAGCAAGCCCCCTATCCCTCAATGACAAAATTCTTGCGAAGGAGCCAGAATCCAGGGGAGCGGAGATTCAAATCAAGCGTGTCGCGTGGCATGATGTCGAGGTTCCTCTCTATGAAATCTCCCTTTGGGTCAGGCCACGTGAGTGTCGTGACCCAAAGGAAACGAAAATTCACTCCATCGAGAATCCCCTTTTTGACATGCATATTGCTCACTACATTACGCGGCTGATCATCGGCGGCGCTCAGGAAAACACGCTGACCACAGTCGAAGATCAGCAACATCTCTTTGGTGATCGTGTGACGCTCATTACGGGGCCTGGAGTCGGGCCTGAAGGATCCCTTGAGGAACGAGCCAGGTGCAGCGGTGTCGATTTGCGACTGATCAATGCCTCGCGGCGATCCATTCATCCTTGGCATGACTGGCAAACCTACCGGCAATTAGTCGCCCTCTTACGCGCGCTAAAACCCGATCTGCTGCATACTCATTCGTCCAAGGCGGGAATCATCGGTCGCGCGGCGGCGGCAAAACTCAAAATCCCTTGTGTCCACACCATTCATGGCGCAGCATTCCATTATGGGCAAAGCCGAGTGACTCAAGGGATCTACAAATCACTGGAACGCTGGGCTGGCCGCCGTACCGACAAATTCATCTCCGTTTGTGATGCGATGACCGAGCAATACGTCGCGGCCGGAGTGGCTCAACGCGAGAAATTCGTCACTGTGTACAGCGGATTTGACGTTGATCCCTTCCTGGTGCCACCCCGCCCCCCTCAGCAGATTCGATCGGAGCTGGGGCTCAAACCCGAGCATATCGTGATCGGCAAGGTGGCCAGGCTGTTTCCGCTGAAGGGACACGAGTATCTGCTTCGAGCTGCCGAGCAGGTGATCGCACAATCTCCTACAGTCCGGTTTCTCTTGGTCGGTGACGGTATTCTGCGGCCACAAATCGAGGCCGAACTCACCTCGCGGGGCCTGCGGGATCACTTCATTTTTACTGGACTTGTCTCGCCTGACAAGGTTCCAGAACTAATCCACGCCATGGATATTGTGGTGCATACCAGCGTTTGGGAAGGATTAGCGCGGGTACTTGCTCAAGGGCTGATCGCCGGAAAGCCCGTCGTGTCGTATGACATCGACGGTGCTCGTGAAGTCGTGGTTTCCGGAGAAACAGGTTACCTGGTTCCGCCTCGTTCGACCGCAGAATTGGCATCGGCGCTGACTCTGCTTGCCAGCGACGAGCCCCTCAGACATCACTTGGGAACGATGGGACGAGTTCGCTACACGGATCCGTTTCGCCATCAAACCATGACCCGACGAATCCGTGAAGTTTATGCGGAAGTCCTGGATTCCAAGGGAGCCAGATCAACGTGAGGCAACCGTTCCGAACTTCGGAAGCACCGTGAATTTCTTCTTCAAAACATGTCGGCCCGCGGTTTCGATATGTAACATGTAATCGCCGGGACGCATGTCGTCGGTGATCGGAAACCGCAGATTGACGCGAAACATCTCGCGTGTGGCGATTTCGACACGTTTGTTCACAACGCGATTCTCGGTATCACGAATCTTGCATTCGATCACCATGTCTTCGTGGGGGGGAATCAAACTGCACTGAGCAATCACGTTTTCACCCTGCCGAAAAGAGGTTCGGCGATGTGCAATTAAGTCACTGGCAAGAAATGTCCCCATATCGACGGCGAAAAATTTATCGATGTCGCGATGCGGGGTAACGGGTGCCAGCAACTCGCGAGCTCGTGCGGGATCGATCGCCGCCAGTTGATGCCGACCCTCGGTCCGCCGTTCACCATAAACGTCAAGTTGGTGCTCTGCCCCGATCCCCGCCATAGCAACCAGCGGCAATGCCACCACAAATGCAATCCGGCCAGCCTGTTGCCACTGCGGGCGATCACCCATCCAATTGCGGAGCGCAATCAGCTGGGATTCCGCCTGCTTGAGCGAGGCGAACCGCCGAAGTTGACGGCGAAGCCAGGCACTTGATTGCTGCACATCGTCTTCATCAATAAACGACAGATAGCCGCAATAACAAACCATCGGGAACATAAGCAAACCGAGGGTCAATGTGGTCATAAAGTGGAAGAGAACACCGATGGGCAAAACGAAATTCCGCCACGCGCTTTTCCATGAACAGAAAATAAATGACAGCTCCCAAACCACCGTAATATAACCAAAGGCAACGAGCAGAACGGGGTAACCACTGAGTAATTCCCCGAGGCGATGCTGGTAATTCAGGTGTGTCAGCATCCAGTACTGCAACTGATCACCAGTAAAGAATGTTGGGGTATGAATCTTCGTAACCCCCGCACCGAAATAGACGCAAGCCATATGAAACTGCAAGAGTCGACGGGGCCAGGCCGCGGAACGGGGATAAGCAAACGTCGGCTGAGTGGGATCGAGATTACGACGACGATTCGTCAGCCATGAATCGACCGACCAGATTGATCCACACTGAGAAACCGAAAGAATCAATAACATGTGCGAGCACATCGCGGTGTATTTGGTCATCGTGCTCACACAGTCGAGCATACTGAAATAGCTCATCAGCACACACACGACGAACGCCGAAATACGGCTACACCATCCGACACACAGCGTCACCAGTGAAAACATCAGAATCGCATAAAGTGCAGCGACCGCACTGCCAGACAATTCAGGCAACAGATCGATATAACCAAACCCAACCGACAACTGACCAGTTGCCCCATCGGCGGAATAAAGCTCGCGACAGACCGACCAGCGCGGAAGCACCATTCCCATCAGCACCAGCGGCAAACAAATACGGCAGATCGCCAGACCAAAAGGAATTTCCGTGTCGTAAAAAAAACGGCGAATACGACTCACGGCGGACTCGGAATTCATCATCAGAAACCCCCCAGAAGAACCTTTGGCTTTTCCAGCGAAAAGAACAGGCGACGTCAGGCAAATTGACCGTCCAGTAGCCCACTCATCACACTCCACAGCACACCGCACTACAGCATCTCACCAAAATCAATCTAATCTTCTTGGCGGCCTGTGGATGCCATTCGCTGTACAGGACTCAGAACAAAGTGATCACGACCCCGATGCAGATCATTCACCAGTCGCGGATTATCCGCGACGGAACTCGTCTGCAAATAAGTGAGATATTCAGGCACCGCGCTGATCACATTCCCTTCGGCAGTCATTTCTGCTCGTTGCCAATAATAACTCAGCGGATCTTTGGGCTCATCATATCGACGAGCCCACGAGCTTTCTGACATATTGTATTTTTTAGGCCAAACTTCCTCAATCATGATCACGCGCCGAATTGGCTCGTGCTCGGTATGAGCAAGTGCGTTCATCGCCATTTTCCGATGGGAATTCCCGAGCACATCGTAATGCATCCGGTCGAGGTCACCGTAGGGCATAAACGTCTGCCATGGACCCGGCGCCAACTGATAATAGGCACCGCTTTCCCCTTCGCCGATCACATGATAGCGAATCTCATGCGAGGACCAGCCACAGAACATATCCCACACAAAAAAGTACATAATGGGATGTGAGGCAGAACCAAAATTCATCGTCTGAGAGATTAACCCGGCGGAAAGCGCTGAGAGATACAGGCCAATCGCACAATGTGAAAGCCAGCGTTTCATCAAGTTCCCTCCTTGGAACAGCGACGAATAACTCGGTCTGAATCGGTCGCCAAAACGAACTCAGGTGTTTTTTGCCGATCGATAACTCCCGAAGCTTAGTCATCCGTGGCAGTCGGTCAAGATCAAGCTGAAAGTCCCCTGATTTCATGAGGAAACACGGGTCTTTCCGCAAGATTTTCGCTGAGCACAAACAGCCGACGGAGCGGATCGGCTTCTCGAATCCCACGAGTCAGACCACTTGATCTTGCCGTCCGGTTGCGGATTGGGGGTCTACCTGAGGGGATTCGATGGTGAGGCTGGTGATCTGCAGTTCTTCGCCCCCTGTGACAGTCACATCACGTTCACCACAACGGGGACAGATAAAACGAAAGCTCAATACTCCAAATTCGGCCTGACAAGTTTTGCAAATTGCGGTGAGGGGGATTGTCTCGACCACCATTGCGACCTCGGTCTGCCAGTATTCCGGTCTCATTTCGGCAAACGCCAGTTCGATCAGGCGAGGTTCCATACCCGAAAATTCTCCGACCTGGAGCTGAATACTGCGAATGGCCCCAAGCCCACGAATTCGCTGTTCTTCCAGGACTTGTTCAATCAGCCCCTTGATAAAAGATCGCTCATGCATGAAAGGTTTGTTCCCAGATCGCCTCGGCCACAACTGCAGCGGCAGCTTGGATTGCTGTTGACGGGGATGTTCCAGGAGCCCACATCCCCCCTTCGATTGTCCAGATTTTCGCAAATGAAGGACCACAGCCAAGTTGCCTTCCCAGCATCAAGACTTCGATCAGCGGCAGCGTATGAGAACCCGAGTGGACTTGAGGAATCAGCGAAAGTCCGCTCTCGTCGCGACGGGGACCGAGGATTTGATCAGGAGAATTCTCGGCAGACCAAACACCCTGATGAATCCGCCCTGGGTTACCACTTCCATAGCACGCATCACAGATCACCAGCGACATCTCGGTATCAATCACATCCAGCAGGTCAATCGGATGCCGCAGTCGTGTCATTTGCTGGGGAGGAAAATTCCGTTGTTGCAATCGATCCATGACCAGCCAGCCCGCCTGGTCGTCGCCGTGGTGGCTCCCCAAACCTACGATGAACGAGGAGCTCATAAGGACTCATCCCAGCGAACTTTCAGAAAGTGGGTTGAGCAACTGATGCAGGGGTCATAGGTCCTGACGAGTCGCTCACAGTCCAACGCCAGATCTTGGCGTGAAGCCCCGATTTTCTGGCGGATGGTTAGAAATTCCATCAGGTCCAGCTCAATCCGCCGCTGGTTTTGCGATGTTGGCGGAACAATATTTCCCGAGACGATTTTCCCCTGACCATCGATCCGATACTCGTGGAATAGCAACCCGCGTGGGGCTTCCGTTGCCCCACATCCGTAGCCCTCGTGCGGCTGGTAGTGGATTGCCGCTTTTCCGGTGGGGTCATACTCCCGCAGAATGCTCAATCCCTCTTCAAATGCATGAACCAATTCAAGTCCACGGGCGACAATACTCATGAAAGGGTTTTTTAATAGTCCTGGCAAATCGATTTCATCCGCCAGCCTGCGGGCCGTCGGTGACAAGCGTTCCCGATTCAAGCTGACGCGAGCCAGCGGGCCGAGAAAATAGGGGGTCCCCAAACGATGGCGAACCGCCTGATGCGCCGTCGAATGAGCAACTTGGAATTCGACAAAATTCTGGTGATACTCGGACACGGGAATCCGCAGGCCGCGACTGGAAACGATCTCTCCTTCGTTCATCGGATACTCGGCGGGGTGACTCAGCGACACCAGTTCGTAATCCTGCTCGAAATCAGGAAAGGGAAAGCCGGCGACCCAGCGAGTTGCCGCCACGGCGGCCTCGACCCCCTGTTCGAATTGTGGGATCAACGCGGCCATTTCTTCCCGCTGGGGCAACCGATGAAATCCACCAACGCGAACGTTGACCGGGTGAATCGCCCGTCCGCCCAGCACTTCCAGCAGGCGATTTCCAGATTTCTTCAGTTGCAAGCCTCGTTTGATCTCATCGGGAAAACGCTGAGCGAGCAGGATTCCGCTGGCGACACCAAAAAAGTCGGGGGCATGCAGCAAGTGAATATGGAGCGCATGACTTTCAATCCACTCGCCGCAGTACAACAGACGCCGCAAACGGCGAATGTTCGGAGTGACCTGAATTCCTAAGGCGGCTTCCAGGGCTTGGACGGAACTCATTTGATAGGCCACGGGGCAGATGCCGCAAATCCTGGCCGTGATGTCGGGGGTATCCTCCAGCGGACGCCCTCGAAGCAACGCCTCGAAGAGTCGGGGAGGTTCATAGATATTCAGCTCGATCTTGTCGATCACCCCCTCACGCAGGCGGATTGTCACGCCACCCTCTCCTTCGACGCGCGTCAGGATGGGAACGGTAATCAGATCCTCCACGCTCACGATGATCTCCTGTCGCCGCATTGCCCCAAGATGGTCAATTGATCTGCAGCCTGTTGGAATGCGGGTGCGGCCGCGTTGAAATTTCTCAGTAACGGAACCAGCTGGTCCGGTGAACTCCCCAGCCGTTGAAATCGGTCCATCAAGGAAGTGGTATTCGCGGGTCGACTGGGGCCAAAACACCCATAACACCCGCGGTCATACGCCGGGCAAATGGCTCCACATCCCGATTGTGTGACAGGGCCAAGGCAGGGGATGCCACGTGCGACAATCTGACAGACGGTCCCCCGATGCTTGCAGTCGAGGCAGACACTGTGCGCAGGAATGCGCGGCTGGCGTCCTTCGGCGAGTGCCACCAGCACATCGACCAGTTGATGGTAGTTGATTGGACAGCCAGGCAGCGCAAAATCGACATGCACATGATCGGCAATCGCGGTGGAGGTGGCGAGAGTGCGAATGAATTCCGGTGTGGGATAGACCGCATGCACCCATTCCTCAATATTCCCCCAATTCCGCAGGGCCTGAATCCCACCTGTCGTGGCACAGGCACCGATGGTCATGAGGAATTTCGAGTCAGTCCGGACACGATGGATTCGTTCCGCGTCGGCTGCGGTGGTGATTGACCCTTCCACCAGGGCGACATCGTAGGGGCCGGGCTGCAGATCGCTACTCGCCTCGGCAAAATGGGCAATCTCGACTCGATCACAGAGTGCAAGCAGTTCGTCTTCTGCGTCGAGAAGCGACAGCTGGCAGCCATCGCACGAGGCGAACTTGAAAACCGCTAAACGTGGTTTGCGTCGCATTAAAGTTGCTCCACGAAGAGGAAGGGCCGAATCCGATCATAACGCAGGACCGGCCCATCTTTACAGAGGAATTCAGGCCCCAGCTGGCAGTGTCCGCATAATCCCGCAGCGCACTGCATGTTTCGTTCGAGCGAAACCCAGATCTGCTCGGGGGTCATCCCCAACCTCAATCCGCTCAGAGCGGCGTATTTCATCATGACTTCGGGACCACAAGTGACCAGCTGTGTCTGCAGCGGGCGAGGTAACTTGAGTCGCTCGATCAGCAGCGTTACGACTCCTACCTGACCATGCCACTCGGCGTTCGGTCGATCAACCGTCAACAAGACTTCAATGCCTCCTTGCCGCCAAGCTTGGTATTCACGTTGATAGAGCAATCCCTCGGGAGACCGGGCACCGTTGATCAACCAGATCCGCCCGAACGATTCTCGCTGATTGAGCAGGTGGTAAATCAAGGGTCGCAGGGGGGCGGTTCCCAGTCCTCCCGCCACAATCAGGACATCGTTTCCGAGCAAGTTTGGGATCGGCCAGCCGGTCCCAAAGGGGCCTCGTAAACCGAGTGTGTCCCCGACACTTAATCCTGCCAGGGTTCGAGTCACATTTCCAGCCTCGCGGACGGTATGCACCCACCCGCCCCCTTCCGCTGGATTGCCACTCATTGAAATGGCCGACTCGCCGACACCAGGAAGATACAGCATATTGAATTGTCCGGGGATGAACGGATCGTGATGTGAATCACCCTCATCGATCACCGCGAGCCGATAGGTCGCGACGCCGGGGATCTCATCGACCCGATCAACAATCCGGACGGTCTGCGTATACCAGGGATTGCGATGTAATTGATTCCCTTGTGATTGATGGCCATGCAAGGGGGCAGGGGGAGCGGTCATGGAAGGGGTTCCTTTCTGATCGCAGCGACTTCTTCTGTCAGGTCAATTCCGACGGGACACCAGGTGATGCACCGGCCACAGCCCACGCATCCGGACGAGCCAAACTGGGTATGCCAACTGTCCAGTTTATGCGTCAGCCATTGTCGGTATCGTGCCGCCGTGTCATTGCGAACCAAGCTGCCCCCAAGATAGCTGAAATCGGGATTAAAACAGGAATCCCAAGTTCTCTCGCGTTCGACACGATCCAGGTTCAGGTCACGGACTTCGGTGACGGAAGAACAAAAACAGGTCGGACAGACCATCGTGCAATTCGTGCATGACAGGCAACGTTCACCGACTTCTTTCCAGCGGGGGTGGTCTAAATTATTGAGCAACAGTCCGGGCAAATCATCGGTTTTCAGGTGTCGCTGAATCTGATCCACCGCCTGTTGCCGGGCCCTCTCGGCGGCCTGAAGCTCGATGGATGTCGCTGCTCGGAGGGAGGGCGCTTCCGCAAATGGCAATTCCGGCTGTGGTTCCGCCTGCTCTCGAGTAAGGCTGACAGAAGGGGAATCAGATGTGCCGAGTGCGCTTTCGAGAATCTCGCGTCCCTGTTCCGAGCCAATTTCACACAGGAAACCGTCTTCGAGTTCGGTTAATGCCAGGTCATAATCCCGTTCACAGCGAGGCCCGGTTTTCATCGAAGTGCAAAAGCAGGTGCTGGCCGCCTGTGTGCAGTTGACGGCGATGATCAGTAATTGCTCTCGACGTTCGCGATACAGGGGATCCTGATAAGGTCCATGCAGAAAAACCTTGTCTTGAATGCGAATCGCGGCCAATTCACAAGCACGAACCCCCAGTAACGCATACTTGGTTGTGTCGGCGGAACGAGGGATAAATTGCCAGCCTGACTCGGTCTTTTCAGCACTCAGCAATGTGGACTTGGAGGGGAACAGGTACTTTTTCCAGGAATGCGGCCCGACGACAAACCCAAACCATTGCTCATCGTTCCGCCGTCGCAA
>CAMBQP010000195.1 GCA_945869955.1 Schlesneria paludicola DSM 18645 | reverse complement strand
TTCCTGCAGCCCTAACCGGGATCTGCAGGAATACCGTTTTTGAATCCGATGCTTTTGATTCGGTACTCATGATTTCGGTGCGATCGCAGGTTCTTGATCGATTGAATCGAATCGATCAACGAGCCGCGATACAACCTGCGGACCGCTAGCTCACAGCGGCAGCGCCGGCCTTGTGATCGAGCATCGCTACCAGTTGCCCAATTTCGGTCAGTTCCGAGGCTCGTTCTTCGGCGATCGTGTCGGGAATTTCGCGGATTTCGAGCATCCGGCTACTCCGAACATAGCGTAGCCCACGCAATAACAGTTCGCGCTGGCGAGCGGTCAGCTCCAGATGAATCAAGTCGCTCATGAGTTTGTCGTCCAGCAGACTAAAAGGCCATCAATTCCTGCATGTTTGACCGTCGGGCCAAACCGAGGTGTATGCTAGTCTTGGCATCTCGGCTTCACAAGTAATCCCGGTTTTCCACGCACCGAAGATTTTCGCAGCGAAGCCGGCCTCCCTTTTTTTTCGGCTGGACCGATCGACGGGATCAATCTGGAAGGGACGTTTTGTCAGGAATTGCCACGGGGTTCACGCGCAACGTGCGGTTTGGAGGGATTATCGGAACGGACTCGTCCATCATTCCCGTACGGGGCGGTGCCCTTGACATGCTGGAAAACCGTTCCTAAACTCAACGCAATACCGTATTTTCAGTACTCGATTTGTGGATTCAGTATTGGATTCCGGTGAGGGGATTCAAGCAGGAATCCAGTCAGCTCCCGAATGGATTTGAATGGGGCAACAGATGCGAGTCGTACTTCTCGCCGGAGGAATGGGGACGCGTCTCCAGGAAGAGACGTCAGCCCGGCCGAAACCGATGGTCGAAATTGGTGGTAAGCCCATTCTCTGGCACATCATGAAGCATTTCGCCCATTATCGGTGCGAAGATTTCTATGTTGCCCTCGGTTACATGGGCGACTTCATCAAGGATTATTTTCTCGACCGGTACAATCTGGCGGGGAACTTGTCGATTGATTTTGCCAAAGGCTCGATCAAAAGGACCGAAGTTGAACTTGATCGCTGGAATGTGAATCTGGTCGACACCGGCCTCAACACGCTCACCGGGGGTCGCCTACTGCGGCTGAAACGATGGCTGGGTGACGAAACCTTCATGCTGACTTACGGCGATGGTGTGAGCAACGTCGATTTGACAGCACTGCTGGCGTATCACCGTCGGCGGGGGAAAATTGCGACCGTGACTGCGGTTCGACCTCCAGCCCGATTTGGGGGGCTTTCGGTGGAAGACGGAATTGTCAACTGTTTCACGGAAAAGTCGGTCAAAGGGGAAGGTTGGATCAACGGGGGATTCCTGGTGTTCGAGCCAGCCATTTTTGACTATTTGGCTCATGACACCGACAGTCTGGAAATTGACGCGCTCAATCGTGTTGCCGCTGACGGTCAACTGGCCGCATACGAACACGAGGGATTCTGGCAATGCATGGATACACTTCGCGACAAACACTACCTGGAACAGTTATGGCAAAGTGGCGAGGCACCGTGGTGTGTCTGGGATCAGCGGTTTGCTGAACCGACGCTCCAGTTACGTTCCAATGCTCGTTAAATCGCTGTTCTTGATCAAGTCCTTCAGGACGCAGCAGAGATTCCTTGATCGTCGCCGACAACAACTCGATTTCGATTCCCTGCAATCCCGATTACCTCATAAACCCCCCTCTTAAGCCGCTGGAAGTACTACCATGATGATGCCTGAGAGCGGCGGTTTCGAGAAATCCTTCTGGCAGGATCGACGCGTTTTCGTAACGGGAGCCACCGGGTTGGTTGGTGGCTGGCTCATTCGGCGACTGCTGGAAGCGGAAGCGGATGTCGTCTGTTTGATTCGGGACTGGACTCCTCAATCGGAACTCTACCGCAGCCGGATGATTGATCAAGTGACCGTGGTGAGTGGAGACCTCTGTGATCAGGCGGTTATCGAGCGTGCCCTCGGTGAATTTGAAATCACGACCGTGATGCATCTGGCGGCACAGACGATCGTGGGAATTGCCAATCGCAATCCCATTTCGACGTTTGAAGCGAATATCGGCGGGACCTGGAAACTGCTCGAAGCTTGTCGTCGTTCGCCCAAAGTGGGTCAGATCATCGTCGCGTCGTCAGACAAAGCGTATGGGGAAGCGAAAACACTTCCTTACATCGAAGAGACGCCACTGGAAGGCCGACATCCGTATGATGTCAGTAAATCGTGTAGCGATCTGATAGCCCAAGCCTATGCTGTGACTTATGGGCTTCCCGTCGTGATTACCCGTTGCGGAAACTTCTATGGGGGAGGCGATCTGAACTGGAACCGAATTATTCCGGGAACCATCCGGTCGGTGCATCGGGGCCAGCGTCCGTTGATACGTTCCGATGGATCGTTTGTTCGCGACTATTTCTACGTGGAAGATGGTGCCGCAGCCTACATGTTTCTCGCCGAGCAATTGGCGCGGCGTCCTGAATTGGTTGGCATGGCCTTCAATCTTTCAACAGAGATTCAGCTCTCAGTGCTGGACATTGTTCGTCTCGTATTACAGCAGATGGGCTCGTCGCTGGAACCTGACATTTTGGGTGAGGCGAGTCACGAGATCCCTCATCAATATCTGAGTGCCCGCAAGGCCCGCGAGCTTTTGGATTGGAAACCCCTGTTCACTTTAGAAGAAGGCCTTCGCAGGACAATTACATGGTACATGAACTATCTCCAGCCGTCGGTCACCTCGTCCAGCACAACTTAAGTTGCCGCGGTTGTGGGCAAGTCGGCTTGAATCCGATCCTCTCGCTCGGTCACACTCCGCTGGCCAATGCACTCTTGCGCGAAGAGGACTTGACGGGGATTGAATTGACCTGGCCCTTAGAGCTTGCCTGGTGCCCGGACTGTTCGCTGGCTCAGATTACGGAAACCGTTCCACCCGAAACCCTTTTTCGCGATTACGCTTACTTCTCGTCGTTTTCCGATACGATGGTGGCCCATGCCCGCTCGATCGCGGATCGATTGCGGGAAACTCGCAAGCTGGATCACAACAGTCTGGCGGTCGAGATTGCCAGCAACGATGGATATCTGTTGCAGTGGTATCACAAAGCGGGGATTCCGGTATTGGGGATCGAACCGGCTCAGAATATCGCCCTGGTGGCGGAAGCCGAGCGTGGAGTCCGGACGATCAGCGAGTTTTTTGGTCGTGAGCTTGCGACCCAATTGGCCAAATCGGGCCAGCAGGCGGATGTGATTCACGCGAACAACGTCCTGGCACATGTGGCCGATCTGAATGGCGTTGTGGCGGGATTTGCGGCACTGCTCAAGCCGAGCGGAATTGTGGTGGTGGAGGCTCCTTATCTGAAGGATCTCTTGGATCACGTGGAATTCGATACCATTTACCATGAGCATCTCTGTTATTTTTCTCTGACAGCACTGAACCGTTTGTTTGCCCAGCATGGGCTGACGATTGTGGATGTGGAGCGACTGGCCATTCATGGCGGCTCACTGCGGATTTTCGCAGCGCATACCGATTCTGCCGTCGTACAGCCTGCGGTGACCCGCTTGCTTGAGGACGAGTCTCACTGGGTTCGGGATGCCGCGCTGTATGCCTTGTTCGGTGCGCGGGTCGAATCCCTGCGAACCGAACTGGTCGGTCTGCTGGACACGCTGAAGGACGCGGGGAAACGGATCGCGGTTTACGGCGCTTCGGCCAAAGGGAGTACGTTGATGAACTATTTTGGGATTGGTTCGGAACGGCTTGATTTCGTCGTCGATCGCAGTACGGTCAAGCAGGGATTTTATACTCCGGGTACCCACTTGAAGATCTGTGACCCTGCACGACTGCTTGAAGATCAGCCCGACTATTGCCTGCTGCTGACGTGGAATTTTGCGGAGGAAGTTCTGAAGCAACAGTCTCAATACCGTCAGCGAGGGGGGAAATTCATCATTCCGATTCCGGAGGTTCGGGTGGCCTGATCCCCGGATCAAACGGGTGAATGGCCACAGATCACTTTAAGCATCCGCGAGCCCGACACAACGAAATCAAAAAACATCAAAAGTGCCCTGAAGATAACCCCTCCCCCAAGCGGGAGGCTTCCACCAGAACTCGAACACGAATCCGCATTGTGAAATTCCAGGAGACAACATTACAGGGAGCTTTCGTGATCGAGCCTGAACGGCTTGAAGACGCACGGGGGTTCTTTGCTCGCAGTTGGTGTCAGCGCGAGTTCGCGCAGCAGGGACTCAATTCGCAGTTGGTGCAGTGCAACATTTCGTTCAATCTTCGACGAGCAACACTGCGCGGGATGCACTTTCAACGACATCCCGATGGCGAAACCAAACTGGTCCGATGTACGGCGGGAGCCATTTTTGATGTGATCGTGGATTTGAGGACCGATTCGCCGACCTTTCTGCAGTGGTTCGGTGTCGAGCTTTCTGCCGAAAACCATCGGATGCTTTATATCCCAGAAAATTTTGCTCACGGGTTTATCACGCTGGTCGATGCCACGGAAGTCTTTTACCAGATGTCCGATGACTTTGTTCCGCAAAGTGCCGCAGGCCTCCGCTGGAATGATCCTGCGTTCGGAATCCAGTGGCCCGAATTGCCCCTCGTCATTTCCGATCGGGATAACTCGTATCTCAACCTCATCCCTGGATCAGACGAGCGCCTCGTAGGGGGGGCTTCAACATGAAACGGGTCATGGTCACGGGAGGGAGCGGGTTTGTGGGCCGCCACTGCGTCCCAATCTTGCAGGAGTTGGGCTACGAAGTTCATATAATTTCGTCAAAAGGATTACCGGTCACAGCGCCGTCGCTGCCGGGTGGGGCCGTCACTCATCGGGTCGACCTGATGGATCCGATTGCGGTTTCGTCGGTCATGAGGACGATTCAGCCGAGTCACTTGTTGCATCTCGCCTGGATTACCGAACCTCGTCGGTATAATTCCGCCGCTGAGAATGTCGACTGGTTAGCGGCCAGTCTGCATCTGCTGCGCTCGTTCCACCAGCAGGGTGGTCAGCGTGTGGTGATGTCGGGAAGTTGTGCCGAGTACGACTGGAACTATGGCTGGTGTCGGGAACAGGTAACCCCCTTGCAGCCGGCAACGCTCTACGGACAGTGTAAACACGCATTGCAGTTGACGCTCGCGGCCTATGCTCGGCAAATGGGGTTGAGTTGGGGTTGGGGGCGACTGTTTTTCTTATATGGCCCCTATGGGCACCCGTCACGGATTCCGGGGATAGTGATCGAAGCGCTGTTAAAAAATGAGCCTGCTCGCTGCTCGCACGGTCGTCAGATCCGTGATTTTCTGCACATTACGGATGCGGCCAGCGCCTTGGTGGCACTGCTGGCAAGTGATGTGCAGGGAGCGGTCAATATTGCTTCCGGCGAACCGGTGACAATTCGCGAGATCGTGTTGCGGATTGCAGATCATTTCGACCGGCGCGATTTCATTGAGTTTGGTGCGATTCCGACTTCCCCGGATGATCCCCCCTTACTGGTGGCCGATGTGCGGCGATTACAATCGGAACTCGCCTGGCAACCTGCGTACACGCTCGCCTCGGGCCTGGATGCCACGATCGAATGGTGCAAAGGAGGTTCGCGTGAATCCTGATTCGACAGTTTGTCCGGTTTGTCACTCGACATCGATCGAATTATTTCTGCAGCGTGATTCCGTTCCCGTACACCAGAATTTGCTGATGCGAGGGGCTGAGGAAGCAGGAAGAATTGGTCGTGGTCGACTGGCGATGCACGTCTGTCTTCACTGTGGTTTCGTTTTTAACGCGGCGTTTGACGATCGCCTGATGAGTTACAATCAGGACTATGAAAACACGCAGGTTCATTCACCAGCCTTCAACGCCTATGTCGATCAGCTGGTCACCATGACGCTGCAAAATTCCGGCATTCAGGGTGCCACGATTGTGGAAGTGGGATGCGGTAAAGGGGATTTTATCAAACGGCTTTTAGCCAGTGACCCGCAAGCACGAGGTTATGGGTTTGACCCGAGCTATCTGGGGGCAGAAGTGATCTGCGATGGCCGTTTGAAATTTGAAAAACGTTTTTATGACGCCTCGTGCGCCAGCTTAAAGGCGGACATCGTGGTTTGCCGTCATGTGATTGAACATATCACACAGCCAGGATTGCTGGTCGAGGCGGTCCGGAGTGCGGTCACTCCGGCCTCGCATGTCTTCTTCGAAACCCCCTGTGTCGACTGGATCCTGGAGAACAAAGTCATCTGGGACTTTTTCTACGAACACTGCTCGTTGTTTACGTCCGCATCGCTGACAACCCTCTTCGAACGATCTGGATTTGCGGTGCAGTCGGTCGAGCATGTCTTTGGTGGACAGTACCTCTGGCTGCATGCGCGTCCCCGTGAAACCTCTGCCGAAACCATTTTTAATCCCGGAGCAACACCTGAAAATGCGCAACGATTTCACGTGGTTGAAGCCCAGTGTAAGCAGGTCTGGACCGAGTTCATCAGCGAACAATCATCACAGGGCCCCCTGGTATTATGGGGTGCAGGTGCCAAGGCGGTGACGTTCGCGAACCTGGTCGATCCCGAGCGAAAATGGATCCGGGCGATTGTGGACGTGAATCCCAGCAAGCAAGAGAAATTTCTACCGGGAAGCGGGCATCCGATTATTGCTCCCGAATCCCTACCCGCGATCAAACCAACAACGGTGCTGGTCCTGAACCCCAACTACAATCAAGAAATCGCAGCCCGACTCGCTGCGGTCCAAATCGAGGCGAAAATTATCAATATGATGGATGAACATCGCTTTACCACAACACCGATTTCCTCGTGAGAGGGGTTTCCTCACCCTGTTTGTAATCACCGTTCAAGAGTTGATTTGGAATGAATTTGGAATGAATGAGCTCCTGCGGGACTCGAGCTTTGGTTAACAAAACGTGATTGACCCCGTCGGAACGTCCCTGAAAAAGAAGGCCCAGCATGTCGACAAACCCCAAAGATCCGAAAAGAATTGCTGCCATGGGTGCTGACCCCGAGATGCGAGAGATTTCCCGCGCCTGGTTCAACAAAACCTTCGAACATCGGTATCCCTACAACTTTAGCTGGCTGGGAGTTCCGATCATCCAGTATCCGCATGACATTGTGGCGATGCAGGAAATGATCTGGAAGGTGAAGCCGCAGGCGATCGTGGAAACCGGAATTGCCCATGGGGGTTCGTTAATCCTCTCGGCCAGCCTGCTGGAATTGATCGGCGGGGATGGGTTGGTGATCGGAGTCGATATCGATATTCGCTCGCACAATCGTGAGGTGATTGAGCGGCATCCGATGTCACGCCGGATTCGAATGATTGAAGGTTCCTCGATTGATGAGGGAGTTGCGGAACAAGTACGCAGCCTGGTGGGACAACGATCTCCGGTGGTGGTGATCCTGGATTCCAACCACACCCACGAACACGTGGCGAAGGAATTGGCGTTGTATTCGCCGCTGGTTCAGTCAGGGAGCTACCTGTTGGTGTTCGATACCGTTGTCGAATTTATGAAATCAGATGCTTTTCCTGATCGCCCGTGGGGGATTGGAGACAATCCGTACTCGGCCGTGCAAGAGTTTCTCAAGGCTCATCCGCGATTCCAAAACGAACAGGAAATCGAAGACAAGCTACAAGTCACCGTGGCACCCGGTGGGTGGCTAAAATGCGTTGGTGATTCCTAATCACCCCGGTAGTCAAGGCGTTATGATGCCATGCGTTCCATCCATCCATCCCGAGCCATCATTCGACGTTGTTTTCAGAGGGTCCCGAATATGTCGTCTCGCCTGATTTCGATTGGAATGCCGATTTATAACAGTGGGGAATCGTTAAGGCGTGCCCTCGATGGCTTGCTGGGGCAGACGCACACTCATTTTGAATTGATCATTTCGGATAATGCCTCGACCGATGGCGTGACCAAAGCGATTACCGAAGCGTACGCCCGGCGCGATTCTCGGATCAGACTGACTCGGCAACCCGTGAATCTCGGTGCCGTTCCTAATTTTCTTTGGGTCCTGAAGCAGGCCAAAGGTGAATATTTCATGTGGGCGGCAGATGATGACTTCTGGTCTGCCAATTATCTTGAAGAACTGGCGTTGCGACTGGACGAAGTCCCTGAGGCGATTCTGGCGACCCCGCAAGTTCAGATTGCGACAACCTTCAGGAATGGGGAGACCGAACAGGAAATCATCCACCCGGCACCCGACGAAGGTCGCGAGGCCATGATCGAGGCCTATCTTCAGAATTCCAAATCGTGCACCTGGATTTATGGGCTCTATCGAACCAATTGGATTCAGAAACATGCTTCGGAGTGGCACAACTATCCGTTGATGGGTGGTGACGTGATCTGGCTGTGGGGCGTGATTTTACAAGAACGAATTGTAGGGAACTCGCAAGCAACCTTCTTTTACACCGCTGACCACAGCGCACGCAAAAAACAGACGTATCGTCAGACCGTTGAGATGTGTGGAGGGATGTTTTACCACATGTGCCGATTGAGCTGGAGTCGATCGCCGGCGCGAGATCGGTGGCGAGGGCTGGTGAATGCCTTTCGGCATTATTACAGGCATCATCTGTACCGCAAAGATCTGCTGAACACCTCGATTCGCATCGCGAAAATCGCCTTGCTTTGGTGCTGGATTGGATTGGAAATGGGAGTGCGAACTGTGATCAAACGGTTGAGTTCGACATTCGCTCGGCCGGGAAATCGGATTGCGGAAACAGGATTGACCTTCGTGAAAGCCCAAGATCAAATGGATTCACCGCAGGAGCGTCGCGATGCCGCATAAACAAGATTCGCAATCAAAGTCAGGCCTTGACGACAATCGCCACTCGACCGTGCAAGCTTTTCTGAAAGGCTCTTCCCCGATTCCTGAATCGCGTGGAAACGAGAGGTTCCGCGACGCCGCCGAAGCAGTGACTCGAGTTACGTAGATCATTCCTGAGAATACCAGCACTCAAGGTGTTGTCACATTTATTTATCAATCCCGTCTCGTCATGACACCGCGATTATCACAGGGTTCCGTACATGTCGTCTCGCCTGATTTCGATTGGAATGCCGATTTATAACGGTGGAAAATCGGTACAGCGCGCCCTCGATGGCTTGCTGGGTCAGACCTATCCTCATTTTGAATTGATCATTTCGGATAATGCCTCAACCGATGGCGTCACGCAAGCAATCAGCGAAGAGTACGCCCAGCGAGATTCGCGGATCCGACTGACTCGACAACCCGTGAATCTCGGTGCCGTTCCCAACTTTCTTTGGGTCCTCAACGAGGCCAAAGGTACGTATTTCATGTGGGCAGCAGATGATGACTTCTGGTCTGCCAATTATCTCGAAAAACTGGCGGCTCGGCTTGACGAAGTCCCCGAGGCGATTCTGGCAACCCCGCAAGTTCAAGTCGCGACAACCTTCAGAAATGGCGAAAAAGAACAGGAAATCGTCCCCGCAGCACCCGAGGGGGGGCGTGAGGCCATCATTGAGGCCTATATTCAGAATTTCAAATCCTGCATCTGGATTTATGGGCTCTATCGGACCGATTGGGTGCAGAAGCATGCTGCGGAGTGGCATAACTATCCGCCGGTGGGTGGCGACGTGGTCTGGCTCTGGGGAGTGATTTTGAAGGAACGAATTGTGGGGAACTCACAAGCAACTTTCTTTTACACCGCTAACCACAACGCACGAAAGGAACTCACTTATCGTGAGAACGTTGAGATGTGTGGAGAAATGTTTTACCACATGTTCCGATTGAGCTGGAGACAATTGCCGGCTCGTGATCGTTGGCGAGGGTTGGTGAATGCCTGTCGGCATTATTACCGGCACCATCTGTTCCGCAAAGATCTGCTGATCACCTCGATTCGCATCACGAGAATCGCGCTGCTCTGGTGCTGGATTGGATTGGAAACCGGAGTGCGAAGGACGATCTCACGGTTGCTTCCGTCATTCGCTCGACGAGGGAATCACATTGCGGAAACAGGATCGTCCGCTGTGGAAGCACCAGGTTACCGTGATTCACCACCGGAGCAGCGCCATGCCACATGAACCAGTTTCACAGCGACTGTTGGAAACCCCACCGCGTAGCGAATCCATCTCGATCGTACTCTGTACGTTCAATGGTGCACGCTACCTGCCGGCCCAACTGGCAAGTTATCTGAATCAGGACCGGCTGCCAGACGAACTGGTTATCGGTGATGATGGATCGACCGACGAGACCGAATCGTTGATTCAGGAGTTTGCCAGGACGGCACCATTCCCCGTCCGCTTTCATCGCAACGCCGAGCGATTGGGGGTCGGTAGAAACTTTGATCAGGCGATCCAGCGTTGCACAGGTGACTTCATTGCGTTGTCGGATCAGGATGACGAATGGCGACCCGATAAACTTTCACGCTTGGTGGAATTGATGCAGCAGCATCCCACGGCAGGCTATGCCTGTTCGGACGCCGAATTGATTGATGGTGAAAGCCAGTCCCTCAACGGACGACTCTGGGAACAATATCGCACCCCCCCCGGTTCATTCCTGCAGGGGGATTTCCAGTCCACCGCGCGGCATCTGTTATTACAATCGGATCGCGTGCTGGGAGCGACGATGTTGCTCAGAGCCGCTTGCCTCAAACCGCTCTCACCGATTCCGGCGAGTTGGGTGCATGATCACTGGATTTCCGTGATGTGCGAGCTGCTCGGGGCCCATGGCGTCTGCACTTCGGAATTAATCACGCGGTATCGCTTGCATGGCGACCAAACCTGTGGACTGCGCCGTCCGGTGGGGAGTTATCGCCGGAAACAACGCGATTTTGCGGACCGAAGCCTGCAGCGAATTCGGCGGCGTGAGCGGTTGGTTGATCTCCGGAAACACCTCAGCCAACAACTGATTCCTGAGCAACCGGAACTGGCCCGATGGCTTCCTTTATTGGATCAGGCAGAACTGCTGGCACAGCAGGCGATCGATCGGGATGGGATGTCCTGGTGGCGCCGCAAGTTTGACCGGCTACAACGATGGTGGCGATCGACGCCGCACACCACTTTCCAAACTCAGCAGGAAATGGAACACTTATGAATCCTCTCGTCTCGATTATTGTTCCGCACTATCAAACACCGGAACTGGCGAAACTTTGTCTGCGCAGCATTCGTCAATTCACGCACGAGATTCCTTATGAAGTGATCGTCGTCGATAATGCGTCGCAGGGTCAGGACTCGTTAGCCTACCTGAGAAGCGTTGAGTGGATCCGTCTGATCGAACGGCCCAGCGGCATCGCCAAGGGGAGTGTCGCGCATCGCGAGGGGGTGACGATCGGATTTGAGGCCGCACGGGCTCCGTTCGTATTGACGATCCACACGGATACGATTCCAATCCGGGCAGACTGGTTGAGTTATCACTTGAATCCCCTGCTGAACGATGAGCGGATTGCGGCGATTGGAACCGACAAACTGGTGCTTCGAACCCCTGTTCAAGAATGGCTGCGTCGAGGGGAAGACGCCTTGATGTGGTGGAAACGATTTCGACCGGTTCGCCTGCGAAACCAGGTTCCCTATATTCGCAGTCATTGCGGCTTATACCGCCGTGAGGCGATGATCAGTCACGGCCTCACCTACAATGACCACCCGACGATGACGGCGGGACAGGGGTTGCATGCCGATTTGACGCGGTTGGGGTATGAGTGTCGCTTGCTGGATCCGATCGCCGTCGGCAAGCGAGTTGTCCATCTGAACCACGCCACGGAACTGCTGCTTCCTGAGCTGCAACAACAGAGTCGGTTACTGCATCTGTGGCGGGGACAGACGCGGATTCGCCGCTTT
>CAMBQP010000194.1 GCA_945869955.1 Schlesneria paludicola DSM 18645 | reverse complement strand
GAGAATCTCAGTTTTGTGGTAGACTCTTTAGTCAACCTGTACCCAAAAATGCCAAACAACACGTTCCAGCGGAACGGAGTACGACCCGTTGACCTTGAACCATCGGTTACATACGTCCCATCCCAGAGATCGGCGAACAGCAAGTGATTGACCCTATTCAAGATCTTCGTCCAGTCTGTCCAAGCTGTCACGCGGTACTCCACTCACGCACCCCTCCCGATTGTTTAGAGGAGTCCGCTGTTCACCGCGCGCTGACACTTGTCTTGCTCGAATCATCCGATTAGCCTGTTGTGTCGATCTGCTTAAGCGGCGCCAGCGCCAGTGTTTCCAGCCAACCCGGTCCAATCCTGGTCGGTCAAAGCGATGAAAATGAGAGAAGAGGCTTTAGCATGCAACCAGTGGGCAACAAGCCCTGCGAGCGCGGTGATGAATTCAGCCTCACGACTGGATCAAGCCTCATTCACGCCCTGAGGGACTTTTCGCCAAAAAGGTGGGAGAAATTCGTTCTCGTCTATTCGCCGTTGCTGCGTTACTGGATTAACCGAAGTCGCGTTCAACATTCGTGTCAGGATGATATTTTGCAGGAATGCTTTATGTCGATCGCCACGAGTATCGCGCATTTCGAGAAAGGCTCGAGACCAGGAACGTTTCGAAGTTGGTTGAAGACGATTGTTCAGCGACGGGTCGCCGACCATTTTCGATCCCACTCGAAAGAGTGTCCGGGGGATTCAGCAGGCGTCGATGAGCTTTCGGTCACTGACCAAAAAGATCCTGCTGAGATTGAGCAAGAAGAGCAGGCGATGATGGATTTAAAGGCTCGTGCGATGGATCTCGTAAAGCATTCGACAGCCGAAAAGACTTGGCAAATGTTCTGGTTAAGCGTCGTAGAGAATGTGCCAACGGCCGAAGTCGCCCGGCAGTTTCAAGTCTCGAACGCCGCCGTCCGGGTCGCCCGCGGTCGCGTGCTTAACCGTTTGCGCGATTTGATGTTAGACGACATGGCCTGATATCACTGCGATACCGTGTTACGCTTGTGCGATCTTCTAGCGGAGATTTCTCACATTCCCTTTTTATCGGACAAGTTTCACCAATCATGGTAGACCAATGGAATTGTCCGCCGCTGACAGAGTTGATGCGACTTTGTCAGGGAAAACTCTCACCGGAAGATTTTGAATCGATCTGCCAGCACCTCGAACTGTGTGAGAAGTGTCAAAAATTTCTCTCGAATCTGGACGACGAAACGGATCCCTTTTCGCTTTCATTCCGCAGCTTGCGATTTGCGGATCTCGATCTAGCACACTCGATTATGGAGTCAGAGTCGCAAACAAACTTGGTCGCAGTGCGGGAATTTCTGGCAAAGCAATCGCTCAACACGTCACACGCCGCCTCCCTGAACCCTCCCTGCCAATTGGGCCCTTATGAAATTCTTCGTTTCATCGGGCGCGGCGGCATGGGGGAAGTCTATGAGGCCCGACAGATTCGACTGAATCGTCCCGTCGCGATCAAGGTCATCCGTGCTAGCCGCCAGGAGGACCCTGTCTCTCGTGTTTCTTTTTTGAAAGAGATGAGAACTGTCGGCGAACTACAGCACCCAAACCTCGTGACAGCTTACGATGCTTGGGAGTCTGAAGGTTGCCTGTATCTTGCCATGGAGTTGCTTGATGGCGAGTCTCTACAGACCGTTGTCGGTCGCGGGCAACTGATATCGCCCTCAGAAGCCCTGAAGGTGATCATCGGCGTTTGCGAAGGATTGGGGCACCTTCACGCTCATCAGATCGTTCATCGAGACGTAAAACCGGCCAACATCATGCGGCTTCGAAACGGCTCGATCAAATTGGTGGATTTCGGTCTCGCAACAACCTTTGTTTCGGGTTTTTCTGTTGACCAAAGCCGAGCTGGAACCGAGCGATACATGTCGCCCGAGCAGGCCGCTGGAACGGCACGAGTGGACCATCGTACCGACATTTACTCTGCCGGTTGTGTTCTGAGGTTTCTTCTGCGGGGTCTAAGCGAATCGACACTGGCGCCGCAGGAAAGCCAACTCGTCAACCGCTTGCACGCAGTTGCCGAGCGAATGACCCGCGCTGATCCAGACGCTCGCTATGCAAGCATTGTCGAGGTGACACAAGAACTGGAAACACTTCAAAAGTTGCCCGAGGCTTCCGTGAAGCGATGGCGAGTCATGCTTCCGCTGAGTTTGGCCCTGTTTCTCCTGGTTTGTGGGGCGTGGCTTTTGCCGCAGGGTGAGCGACGTCAGGAAGCGGCGAGTTTGCCGCTGGAGCCGCAGGCCGCCACGCGCCAGGATGTCCAGGTGGCAGTTGATTACCCAACGGCTGACTCTTTTGTGAACCATGTCGGGATTCAGTTTCAGAAAGTCCCCGCCCCCCCAACGGGAATGAACTGGCCCCCTGCCCCACAAGCTCCTGAGCTCACTCGGGGTGTCGACTGGAGAAACATAGATCGCGATCAATACTTAAGTGTACATGAAGTCACCGTGGGCCAATTTGCAGAAGTCATGAAATTGCACGGCCCCCTCTTGAAGGCTGACCCTGAAAAAAAACAGCTCCCGCACACGAATATCTCCTTCGAAGAAGTCATGGCGTTTTGTGAACAATTGACGCGAGACGACCCGCGAGGCCTGAAATATCATCTCCCCGGAGAGTCACTGCTGACCTATGCGGCTTATGGAAAGGAATTGAATGACGGGCAGCTTTCCGCTCGTCAAGAAATGCTCGCTCAGAATATCGATACTCGGCCTCTGCTGCCGGTCGAACAAGGGGATTTGGCCGCGTCGGGGATCAAGGGAATCTGCACCAACGCCTGGGAGTGGACCGCCAGTCAATACCGTAAACCTCTGTCGGGACCGGGGATCATTGACTATTCCACGTTTGGTGAAAACTCAGGTGAGAAATGGCACGTCCTTCAAGGCGGCCATTTCATGATCCCCTTTATTCACCACTGCGATGTCCATTTCGGCATGAATGACTACTATCATTCCAGTACCAATCTTCGCCTGCATACCGAACCTGACCAAGTGACACAGTACCTTTGTCCGATCCGCATCGGCGAAAGAGCCGCACTGAGATTCCGGTATTCATTTCAAACTCCGGTTCGGAATGCGGAAGTGCTGAGTTGTTTTCATTTATTTTCCCCAAATTCATCCTGTGAAATCAGAGTCCTCGCAGACCCTCACGGCGAATCACTTGATTCCGCTGATTGGATCACGGTCTTTTCGGCGAACGTGAAGGGACCTCATAACGGGCGCGTCGATCTGACCAGCGCTGTCGCAGGAGCTCAAGAACTGCTGGTCGAATATTCACTTCGTACCGACGTAGAACCAAATCACTACACTCAGCTCGCTCGCACGGCACACGCCCACCAAGTACCTTCCGTGATGCTGTTTCATGCAGAACTTGCGTTTCCGTCTCCACAACTTCGCAAGACGGTTGCGGCTCCCAGATTATTTCGACACCAGAATTTGGGATTCCGAGTTTGCATCGAGCCCGTAACTCCTGATGAAAACGCGACTTCATCGGTACAAACGACCCTGGATACACGGTAGACACGCCTGCTGAAAACTGGAAAACGTGTTTCGTACGTGCCCCGTTTTTCGTACGCGCCCTGGGCAGGCAACGGATATCGCGATCATAGCAATGGCTCGAGGGCGCCAACGCGACTTTTCGGACTGGCAATCGTGCTTAAAGCATTGTGAAATAAAGTGTTACGCAGCATCTTTGTCAGGCGATAACGGTTCCGTGTTACGCCCCTTCGATCAGTATCTGCGGGGAGACGTCCAATAAACTAGCACCCACCCTGAATCCCAAAAGGTTCTTGAAATCAAAGCAGGCAGTGCAGGTGACGCGTCCCGGTGCAAAACGGGGAGCATCGGCCATGTGTCGTTTTCGTCCCGTGGTTGGGGCGATGGGAGCGGTCATGTGTCGGCGCTCTCTTTTTTTGCGGCGATTTCGACCGCCTGTTACGACCCGATGATTACTGAATTGAATTCGTGTGGCATTGATCGGCAAACTGGGGCACAGAATGGATCAAGATCTTTTCCAAAAACTCTCATTACTCAACCAAGTTGGCGGGCTTCTTCAACGCGATGCGCTCATTAATCAAGGGGCGGAATCAACTCGCGAACTTGAAAAGCAGACCAAGGTACTTGAACAGGCGGCACGAGCAAGCAAAGAACTCCTTCGTAAGCACGAGGCAGAAGCGGACCGAATTAGGTCTCTTCCCAAATGCCCAGAATGTCTGTCCTCGCTGGAATGGCAAGCAAAACGATGTCCACAATGCCGCGAACAGATGTTCTGGCTCCCATCTGAATTTTGCACAGACAGTTTGGAGCCCATTGCAATTACCGATCTGCCTCGCAGTTTAGTCGAAAAAGAAAAAACAATTTTTTATAATTACTTGATTGCAATTGAAAATTTTGATATACTTTTTGATGAAATTACGAACTTTCGGAAAGCCGTCGCCAAGCTCGGCGGCATACGTGCGGGGAGTAAGCGATTGAAGAAGATTTTTTCGTTACAAAGTGCTGTCAGCTATAGGAGAAATTTTGAACTTAAATCGGCTGAAAGCAGACTCCAATCGTTGACCGATTCATTACCAAGCGTCAAACGCAATTCGAGTTTTGAGGGTTTATCGGTTTTATGTATGTTTTCTGGTATTGGTGTTGTCTACAATAGTAATTTACGTAATTTAATTGATCCGATGACTGCCATTTCAGTGGTTTTTGGAGCGTGCTTGATCTGT
The DNA here is from genome assembly GCA_945869955.1 of Schlesneria paludicola DSM 18645. Taxonomy (GTDB): domain Bacteria; phylum Planctomycetota; class Planctomycetia; order Planctomycetales; family Planctomycetaceae; genus Schlesneria; species Schlesneria paludicola_B. The sequence goes on along the minus strand of CAMBQP010000194.1, from coordinate 7,032 downwards.
ATTGGAGGCGTTAGTCTTTTATGCATAACAAAAGAACAGACTCTAAATGCGAACAACAGTCGATCATGGAGAAAACAACGACGAGAAACCAAAGACAGAATTACCGAATTGCAGGAGCAAATCGCCGAACACGACACCAAATTGTCAAAATTACGAACACCTGCAATCGTCGGATTGGAATCCGTCTACTCTCAGCTCATCACTCAAATTTCTTATGTGAACGATGTGAACGTAGCTCTTGCAAGTGCGTATCGGCGTATTGTCGCGATGGCAAATGAAAATCAAGTACATCTGGAGCAACGACAGGAGTTGGCGAGTTTGCCTGCCCTCGCGGAAAACTTGCCTGCGCTCTCGGGCGATGATTACAAGCGAGTCATATTGAGGTTCGATCCGCTTGAGTCCGATCTCCAAAAAATGAGAGTAAGTCTGAATCTGCCACCAAGACTTTCATACGCGAAGCAGTCGCCAAACGGCGGAAACCTCGAGTACTGGATTAAGAGAGGCGAACGGATCATAGGGCCAATGCCCTTGGCGAAACTCAGACAACTCGCAATCGATAAGAAGGTCAAGTCCACCGATGAAATAGCGACATCCTCTGAAGGCCCGTGGTTGACTGCCAATGATGCATTTCGACAGATCAAAGGGCGGCAATAGCTTCGGCGGTGAAGCCGCAAAGGATCAAGGCGACTATCAGATTGCGGTACATGAGACCCTCCTGAGTATTGGGAAGAAAAGGAACGAAACGAACAAGACACTGAAAGCCTTACGGGCGGCATTGCAAGCTCAAATGGATTATTGGACGCGCGCAGAGACCTGTGGGCAGTTGTATCCAGCGATTAAGTTGTCCGACTGGCCTTGGGCAGCTGTGAGTGTGACGCCCGCTGGCCAATCTGGCTGACTACTGTGGCATGGACGTTACTAAGATTGCGGAAGCGGATGCGGAAGAGTTTATCAGTAGGAACTTTGGTTCTTAAGACAAATAGGGATGTTTGGCGAATCTGACGGACGTCGCGGCGTAAAGTCTTAGCAGACATGAAGGCTATCTTGTTCTCTGCGGGCTGAAGAGCCGAAACCGCTGCGAAGAGCCTTGCGAGGTTCAGTAAGAATGTTTTGATTGTGGATGTGGACTACTGGCCTGAATCCGCCGCAGCAGTATTTCAAGTTGCACGAAAACGGCACGAGTTAGCAGAAGATGATGACGATGAGCTGGATGACGATTTCGAACGAGAAGAGGACGATGATGATTGAGAGCATACCAGTCGGTTTCGGGTTCAATTCACCGTCGAACTTGCCCGAAGAAAGGGGTTAACTCCGCCGCCTTTCCACTGCCGTACACCAAGCGAATAAAAAATTACGCACCAACGCGAATATTCTCTAGGGCATTCTCGATTGGGACTCACGACTCAAACAGGAAATTCCCATGCCCACATCGAGACCGACAGTTAACAAATCCGTCTTTGGCGCGTCTCGAGAGTGTGCTGCGAAGGGCTGGTTTACAAAGCATGTCAGACCCAGTCGCCCGCTCGATGCCGGTGCCCGCATGCGTTCGGAACAAGGAAATTTGGTCGGGGCACGGGCCCGACTGCTCTTCCCCGATGGAATTCTGATCTCCACTTCGACTCGTCAAGATGAAGTGGCGGAGACGGCTCGGTTGATGAATGACGGCCAAGTTCAAACGCTCTTTGAACCATGCTTCAAGGCCGGAGACTTCATCGCCCGCGCGGATATTCTTACCCGTGAGGACGATGGCTGGCACCTGATTGAAGTTAAGTCGGGGACCCAACTCAAAACGGAATATATTCAGGATGTCGCGTACACCGCAACGGTGGCGCGGCTCACCGACATTCGACTTGCACGAGTCTCATTAATGATACTTAACAAAGAGTATCTGCTGGGTGATCCGCTCGACAGCCAGTTCGCCACGCTCGATGTCACCGCAGAGGTCGAAACATTGATCCCTGAGTTTCGTGCGATGATGGACGGCCTGCCTGAGATTCTCTGCCGTGATAGCCCGCCGGATGCCACGATTTCTCCAGTGTGCCGCAATTGCGAATTCTTCCAAAGCGACTGCGTTGGGAAAGAAATAATCCATCCGATTTTTGACTTGCCCAGGATCACGAAACAGCAGTGCGGAGCATTGCTGAGGTCTGGATGGAAGTCGATCCTCGACGTCTCCTCTTCTCGTCTTATCAATCAAAGACAGAAGGATGTGCTGAAATCAGTGAAAAAGGGGAAGATGGTTGTCAACGGCGCTCGGCTTCGGGATCTGCTCGGCCAAGTCAAATGGCCCGTATACTATCTCGACTTCGAAAGCCTAACCGTCGCAATGCCGTTCTATCCAGAGGTGCGCCCTTACGAGCAGGTGCTGACTCAGTACTCGCTCCACGTGTTTGCTGGCCCTGGCGAGCAGCAAAGGCATTCCGAATATCTGGCAGACCCCGCTCGCGACTGCCGGGAAGAACTTGCCGAGGTATTGCTGCGTGACCTCGAAGAAAAGGGTAGCGTGGTCGTCTACTCACATTTCGAAAAAACGATTCTTGAGGCACTTGCAATTCGATTCCCTGGAATCGCGGATCGCGTCGAGGCGGTGCTGGCGCGTCTCTTCGACCTGAGGCAGGTCTTCGGCTCGGCGATTTATCATCCTGAGTTTCGAGGAAGCGAATCCATCAAGTACACCCTGCCAGCATTGACGGATATGACTTACGAAGATCTGAATCTCAAGAATGGACAAGAGGCGGTGGCCGCATTTCTTGAGCTGGCGAATGGCGGGTTGGAGCACGAAGTGTTTCAGCAACGGAGAAAAGACCTGCTGGACTATTGTGCCCGAGACACGCTGGCGATGGTCAGACTACATCACGTCGCCATGGACATTCTTGAGCGTCACTCATGATTACCGCTATCTATCCAGTCCCTTGGCGGTATTATATTGGTGAATCCGGAAATCACGTGTGGTGACAATTGGGTAATGAACATCGGCATATTCTCTGAGTTTGTGGCCCTCAATCCATTTTTTAGACCCGAACGTCGATCACAGCTGTGTGAACAAACAAACTGTAAGCGAGTAAACAATGGCACAATCGTGTGTTTCGACCTTGGTTGTTCTGGCTCTCATCTCGACCGGGTTGTTCGCGGCCGACCCTCCGAGCAAGCCACGAACTGGCACCACGCAGAAGTTTGGCAATGGTACGCTCACGAACCGCTCAGATGGGTCCAGCAGCCGAACCGAGAAATTTGGCAGTGGGACAAGAACCACGGAACGCGATAAAAGCGGCCATACCGTCACCGGAACCACGCAGAAGTTTGGTAATGGAACGCTCACCAACCGGTCGGATGGGTCAAGCAACCGAACCGAGAAATTTGGCAGTGGGACAAGAACCACGGAACGCGATAAAAGCGGCCATACTGTCACCGGCACCACGCAGAAGTTTGGCAATGGCACGCTCACGAACCGCACAGACGGATCCAGTAGCCGAACCGAGAAATTTGGCAGCGGGACGATCACGCGTGACAAACCTGGCCGGTCTCCCGCGAAGAAGTAGCGCTTTCCCCGGATTGAAATCCAGCACGACGACTTTCGAATTACGCATGGGCCTGTAGCGGATGTATTGACAGTGCGGAACAATTTTCGGAATCGCCGCATTCAATACCTGCTGGCAGCTGCGACATTCTAATCGCGGTCCCTTAATGAAAAGTTGAGTCCGACAGGTACCAATCGGAGGTGTATGGACCGTCCGATCAAATGCACCCCGATGGATCACGTCACCGCGACCCCACTACGGACAGCGATGACACGATGACGGTTCTTCCATCTGAAGACAAAATACACCCGCTTTTTCCCAGCAGCGCGTCGCTGCATAGCCACCAACTCCAACGGCATGATACAGTACCTGTGTGGTCATACGTGCGTGGTCATCCCGGTCCTCCTGATCAAACGGTTTGCAATACTGTGATCATCAGACCGAGTTGAACCCTTTTTCATACCCAACACCCTAACCCGCGCACTTGGTTTGTCGTTGAACCTGAAATTCACCATAAAAATGGTGAAAAAGGGAAATTAGCGATTGACGTGTCGGTTTTTCCGACTAAATTCGAACTCAGTCCTAATCTTTCAACCCGTCAGGTTGACTGGGATGAGAAACTCTCAAATCCCCACACTGTACTCTAAAAAAAGACGTGTTTCTCCAGGCAGGCGCGTATCGACTGCGTCGAAACTTATTGTTGTGTTGTGTTCAAAAAAAACTGCGGTTCATGCGATCAAGATCGATTTTCAGGGTTTGTTTTTTTGTGGCAAGTAACACTGTCTAGAAGACTTGTGCTCGATTTCTCTACGACGCACAATCTCGGCTGCGGAGATCAATGTGATGCAGCATTGCCCCATTAAATTATTTCGTCGTCGTGGAGTGACGTTAGTCGAAGTTCTGGTTTCCCTTTCCGTGATTGGATTGCTATTGGCGCTTCTGCTACCGGCAGTCCAATCATCGCGTGAAGCGGCTCGAAAAATGAATTGCCTATCAAATGTAAAACAGATTGCATTAGGTGCTTTAAACTACGAAAGTATTTTTGGGTACTTTCCGTCCTCGGGAGGGTTGGACCAACCCTCCTTTCTTGTCAAAGTTCTGCCGCAAATCGACCAAGGACCACTTTTTTATCGTTTTGATCTCGATGGCTCGATGGCAAGCCAGTCGGTGCTGGCGAGCCGTCGCCCGGACTTGCTTTTTTGTCCATCCGACAGTGTCGCTGCGAACAATAAGCTGCTTCGCAGCTATGGTGGAAATGTCGGATGGGACGAACCATTCGCCTCGAACTCGGCGACGGAAGTCGCTTCGACGGGTGTAATCACCTATGCGACTTATGGCCCAATTGGCACAAGAGATGTCTCGGATGGACTCAGCAACACCGCAATGATTTCCGAGATGTCATCCACGGGATACTCATCGCAACTGCAAACGCGGTGGAACGAAAGGGCTACAGGGGGTAGGCCATTTGGACGCGATCCAAGTCTGATGGCGTCTGATTGCTTGGCTGCGACGTCAAACTATCAATTTCCGAACGCAGCAAGTTGGATTTCTGGTGGCTTCGCTGTAACGCTGTATGACCATATCCTGCCACCCAATTCTCGCCGATGCAACTGGGTGACCCCTTCGATTGGAAGTCACTTGAGCGGAAACGTGAGTACCGCCTTATGCGACGGTTCAGCACGGCAAATCAACAATTCGATTGACGTTGACGTGTGGCGCTCGACCGGGACGCGGCGCGGGGGTGAGGTAGTCTCATTCCCGTAGTGATTATAATTTTTTGTGAGTTGGAAAAGGTGTAAAACGTATGTCAAAAACTCCATACAGCCAGAGTCTGAAAATTGCAATTGTGTTGTCGTGCTTGGGGATTGGGTGCTGGACATCGAACACCGAAGGTTGGGCAATCACATCGCCTACCGCCGGGCAAAAAATCACTTATCTCGGTCAGAATCTCGAGATTTCGGTCTCTGGGACCTGTAGGGTTGCTGGATCGGTCAATCAACTTGGGGGAATTGACCCAAAAACAAATCGGTTACTTGGCAGTTCTACAACAGTGACTTCTTCAGATAACGGCTCTTCTCCGTACTCCTGGAATGGAACGATTACGTTAGAGCAAATGCCACCGAATACCCCTGTAAGAGCATCGGCTACCGTAGCAACTTGCACAGGTCAACCAACGCCATCAGTCGATGGGGTCAATGTCCCGAAGTATTCGCGGCAAGACATTAGTGTGACATTCAGCCCTGGCTATTCATGTCAGGATCGAAGAAAAGGGGATACGTCCAAATCATGATTCACAAGGGACGTTTTCTTGGGAGATTCTTGTTGGCATGCCAAGAATAGCACGCCAATCGCCGAGGGGAATGATCTTTCACGTACTCAACCCTGGAAATGCCCTGGATCCGATTTTCGCTGATGACGGTGACTATGCCGCGTTCGAAAAAGTCTTGGGAGAAACACAGAGAACCTGGGGACACTAAAACAATTGCAGGTTGGCCGAGTCAATAGGGCTACAGACGGCGGAGCGGAAATCGCCTTCTTTCGACGGTCTGAAACGTAGATGCTTACGCTACCATGAATTCAGAGAACACTAAAATAATTTCGGTTTGCCGAGTCATTAGACTAATGACGGCGGAGCGGGAGGGGGCAAAGCATATCAAGGGGCACGGAATCACAAGTTTTTCGTGATCTCGCTGCCGGAAAACGCAAGAGAACGCGATCACGTCGCAACAAGGCCAACGAAAGCCCTCCGCCTCGTTGATTTTTTGCCCATTAAAAACAACTGGAGCGGTTCCCTGTATCTCGCTACGGGCCAATCACGAAGGGCTCCGAAGCTTTGGGATCCGGTATTGGACCCAGCAGAATCAGTTCGCCGACGGTTTTGATGGAAACTGTTCGAGTCTGGGATCGGAATCTTGACAATTGCTGCCAGCAAGTTCAAAATTTTTTCCGTGCCTCTTCACGGAACTGTGTTGGTTGACGAACTCTGTCCTTCACCATCACGGTTAAGTTGCGTTCGATTCACACACCACCCCGGAAAGCCACTCATGGTAATCCCTAACTGGTTGTCTGCTCTGGAATGTCGTGCGTGGTTCTCTCGAAAGTTGGCTCGCGTTTTTGCGTCGCGTCGCCGTGCTGATCGCTTAAGGGAACGTTTCCAGCATCGCTCGTCGGCCATGCTGGTTGAGTCGCTTGAACCGCGGCAACTCCTGGCAGCTCAAGCCGCTCAGATGCTGGCAACTCCGCCGCAGGTCACTGGTTTGTCGGCCCATGCTGGCTCTATTCTCGGTGGTAATCCGATCACCATTACCGGTTCTGGTTTTAACTCCGTCTCGGCCGTGATGTTTGATACCACTTTGGTCACGTCGTACACCGTCAATTCCTCGTCATCGATCACGGTCACCACGCCCGCCCATGCGGCCGGAACCGTCGATGTGACGGTGGTCACCATGCTGGGGAGCTCCAGTCGCTCACCCAATAATCAATTCACGTTCCAAGTCCCTACCGGATTGCCAAC
>CAMBQP010000193.1 GCA_945869955.1 Schlesneria paludicola DSM 18645 | reverse complement strand
GGCGGATTATGTGGGACTGGTGATTCCTGGTGGTCGTGCCCCCGAATACCTGCGGTTGAATGAAGACGTCCTAAATCTCGTGCGTGCTTTTGCAGGCGATCAAAGACCGATTGCAGCCATTTGTCACGGAGCCCAGATTTTGACCGCTGCGGGAATTGTCAAAGCCCGTCGCTGCACCGCCTATCCGGCTTGCGGTCCCGAAATCACTGCAGCAGGGGGACAATACGTCGCGGTTCCGGTCGATCAAGCTTACGTCGATGGCAACCTGGTGACCGCACCCGCTTGGCCGGCGCATCCCGCCTGGCTACGTGAGTTTGCCAAAGTGCTCGGGGCAAAGTTCGACCTGGGCTAAACTGCAATCGCGCGCAAATGGGGGTACTCGCTACGAATCATCGTCATCAGGAATGATGCTCATTCGGTCCCGCGCGTAAAACCTGTTCAAAAAATGCAAAGATTGTGAAGCACGATTCTTACGAATCAGGCGAATCGGAAAATCCCAAATCCCAAATCCCAAAAACTGAAAACTGAAAACTGCCACCCTATGGCTTTCTCCTTGATCCAAAAAAACGGTCCCAGGCATTGCCTGGGACCGCAGATTAATCTTTAACAAACCGACTTTTCCATCGGCTTATTTCGGGGGCAGAGCAAAATCCCCGGCAAGGTTACGCCACATCGAATGGACGTGGTTGGCGTTGTTCTGAGTGTTGTTGTACTCGATCACAAACGTCGGGCCTTGAACGCGGTAATGATGAGCCTGATGCAGATCGGGTTCGCCATACCAAGCGAAGGTGATCTTGTCGAGTCCTGCTGCATTCAGAGCACTGCGGCGGCCTTCTTCGATGTCGGCAGGGAGATTCTTCAGGTATTCCCCCAACAGGTCTTGCAGCAGTTTCTTCTGGTCATCGGACATTTTGCTGACTGGCAGGCCAACCTGAGCAGCCACGACCGCCTGGGCGATATTCGGTCCGGGGACTTCGCCGGGGGCTTCCTTGCTGATCCAGCAGAGCTTCTGCTGCTCTGGATTGCAGAGCTTGAGGATCTGGCGAGCGATATCCTCTTCGGGACCCAGTACGCGAATCTGGCGTCCCTTGCCGGCTTCAATTGTGCCAGGATTGGCACCGAAGAATTCCGGAGTACTCGAAATCACCTTGCCGTCTTTGATGCTGAAATTCAGGCAAAGATGATGCCCTTCCAAACGCCAGCCCCACAGGCCGGTCTCAGAGGGTTCGCCGAAAACAGTCAGGTAATACTTCCCTGGATCCCGTTTTTCACGTCGTTCGGATCGTTCACCCGGTTCGATCAAATACAGAACCTCTTCGAGACTCATCACGTTCAAGGCCTGATCATAACCTGCTTCGGAAAGTCCACTGCGAATCAGCTTTTGTGCGGCTTTGAGCGGTAGCCCTTCCAACGCCTTGATGGGCAGTCCCTTACGTTCGCGTGGAATAAAGTGCCAGTTGACTCGTTCGGGATCGTCATACTTGTAGGTCGCAACTTTCACCTGTTCAGGCGAAATCACCGCTAAAAATCCCTTGGCCGCTTCGGCCATACCCAAACCCGTTTTCGGGGCGGGTTGCTGTTGAGCCACCAGGAGTGCTCCCATACCACAAACGACTGTCAAAGCGAGAATCAGCTTCCGGGTTGCCATCAACGTTTCTCCATGAAGTGTAGGTCAAATGCAAAGTTGAATAGTCAAGTTGAAAAGTGAAAAGGATAGCATCAGCCAGGTGGCCAGCCGAGAGGTCGTCCCCCCAGCAGGTGCACGTGCAGATGATTCACCGACTGGCCACCGTCTCGACCGCTATTGATGACGGTACGATAGCCATTGGTCAGTTGCAATTGCACCGCGACTTTGCGCGCCACCATCAGCAGATGACCCAGCAGCGGTGTGTCTTCGTCCGTCGACTCGGCCAGTGACGGAATCGCTTGTTTGGGGATGATCAGAATGTGGGTCGGGGCTTGGCCATTGATGTCGCGAAAGGCGAGCGACAAGTCGTCTTCATAGACGATGTCCGCCGGAATTTCTCGATCGATGATGCGTTGAAAAATGGTCATCGTTGCCTGGTCCCCATCCCGATTTTCCGCAGGGTTGATCGATAGTCCTCATCCTGCATACCCAGATTTCCAATCTGATTCACCCGCGTTTGTTTCATCGACATCAACACAGGACCAAACCGGGTCAGCCCCCTGTTTGGCTGAAATCTCGACCACAATTCCCGCGAATCAAACGGAATTACGGTCAGCTCAGAAACATGGACACTAGCAAAAGCCATCAGGGAACTCAAATAACATCCGCTGGAAACACGAGCGACTTATTTTTTCTGGTGGATCGAGACCAATTCCCCCAGGGTTTTTGCCAGATTTGTGACCACCTCGTCCGGAGTTTCGCTGTGCAGGGTGACTCGTAAGCGGGACGTTCCCCGAGGAACGGTCGGGGGACGAATCGCCCCGACGAGAAACCCCCGCTGCAGCAGTTGTTCGGCGACCTGGACTGCGATGCGGGGTTCGTTCAGCACAAGGGGAACGATCGGTCCGATGGAACCGGCCAGCGGTGTCACACCGTGGTCAATAAGCGCTTTACGGAATGAATCTGCGCGAGCCTGCAAACGCTCGCGACGCTGCGGCTCGGCTTGCAGGATTTCCAATGCGGCGATGGCAGCGGCACAAAGGGCAGGGGGGAGCGCGGTCGAATAGATTTGCGTTCGGGCTTTGTTCCATAAAAAATCGATCAGAACCTGGCTCCCCACCACGAAGCCCCCTAAGGCTCCGATCGATTTGCTGAGTGTTCCGATGCGGACCGGGATCCGCTCTTCGACCCCCAATAGTTCGGCCACCCCCCGGCCCCGCTGGCCAAAGACGCCGGTCCCATGGGCCTCATCCAGGATGATGGCGGCACCAAAATGATCGGCGAGCTCACACAATTCCGGCAAAGGAGCCACGTCACCATCCATACTAAAGAGACTGTCGGTCACCAAAAACTTGCGACGAGCCGTTTCCTGCTGCAGCGAACGTTTCAAACCGGCCAGATCATCATGGCGATAAACCCGAAATTTGGCACCGGAAAGCCGGCAACCGTCGACGAGGCTGGCATGATTCCAGCGATCGCAATAGACCACGTCTTCAGGTCCCGCCAGCGCCACCACGGTTCCGAGATTCGCCGCCATGCCGGTCGGAAACAGAATCGCCGCTGGTGTCCCTTCGAACCGGGCCAGCCTTTGTTCCAGCCTCGCATGCAGGTCGGTTCGCCCCGACACCAGGGGACTCGCTTTCGCCCCGACTCCATGGGACACAATCGCATTTTGGGCCGCAGCAACAACTCGCGAGTCGTTTGCCAGACACAGATAATCGTTCGAGGCGAAGTCCCAGGCTTCGACCCCATCGACCAGCAGACGGCCCGGAGTATGGGGTGCGATTTCTCGGCGGGAACGGAGCAACCCTTCCTGCGAGAGCTGTTGCAGTTCGTCCGACAGCCATTGGAAAAGATCACTCATCGCCGTATTTCGCCAAGGGAAAGAATTCGTTCAGAACCGATTGTAAGTATCCATGGCTGCATCGAAATAGAAAACCCCTTCCTGAAATGATCGTTTCCGCCGAGTCTTCGCCCGTATTCAAAAAACAAAGTTCGAATCGAAAGTGACTCGCAGCAACGGGTCTCGGTCAAAGTCAACCAAGTCAAATTGCAAAAAAAGCCGAGAACATCTTTGCAGATGCTCTCGGCCGTGACAAAGCTTTCAAACAAAATCGTTCGGTCAGTAATCAGGTTGAGTCACACTGACCGATTTCGATTTCGGTTTAGTGTTCGGAACCACCGTAGACTTCATCGGGTCCCCCGGCAGCAAGTTGGACAGCCTTATATCCCCCTGTCGCTCGGAAGTAGAGGATCAGCAGCAGGTAAAGTCCTGCCATGACCAACGGCACGAACGAGGTCAATTTCAGGGCCTGTCGTCCGCCGTAGAGCACAGCTTCGTTGACCAGTTTTTTGTCCCCGTCTGCGGTGGTTTTCGCAGTGTCCCACCATCCGGCCAATTTTTCTTCGGGCTTTCCAGCCGTCTTCAAAATTTCGTTGGCGCGAGCCAGTTCCTTCCCTTCATCATTCAGCACACCGACTTTAGCACCGTCCAGGCCCACGACAGTGTAACCAAGAAAGCTGTTCGGGCCTTCTGCCTTATACTTCTCGTAAACGTCCTTGGACGACTGTTGCAACTTGTAGGTCGCATTATAATCTTGCTTGAATCCGATCCCAGGGCCCCCGAGTAAACCGGCCGAGAGCATACCGAATCCACCCAAGGCACCAATCGTGATCGCTCCCCCCTTCGGGAAACGTTCCGAAGCGACGGCGAGCATGGTTGGCCAAAGGAAAGTCTTTCCACAGGCATAAACGGTGACGGCAAGCACACACAGGATGATCGAATCGGCACTCCCCAACAGTTGCAAGCCGACGAAGCCCAACAGACTGCTGACGAAGAGCAGCCCCAGTGGCGAAATTCGATGAACGATCGGTCCGGCGAAGAACCGCAGTACGAACATCAAGCCCGAGGTGTAAACCAGCAAGAGCAGTCCCTTCTGTGGCGAATCCATGATCGAGCCGGTGATTTTGGCAATCCACGAGTCGGTTCCGAGTTCGACATAACCAACCAGGGCGTGCAGGACCAGCAGAATCAGCATCAGCGGGAAGAACAGTTGCGCGATCATCACACCATAACTGACCCCAGCGTCACTCGCTTCCGATTTCGGAAACTTCTGTCCGACGAGCATGACTCCGTAAAGCACAACCGGAATCAGGAAGAGAGACATCTGAACCATCCAGTGGACAGGCTCTTGCTTGTCGGGATTCATGAAGTAAGCAATCAAACCACCGATGATCAAGCCACCCGGCCAGCCGGCATGCAGAATGTTCAAGTAGTGTGATTTGTTCGTAGGGAACAGGGTGGCCACCAAGGGATTGACTACCGCTTCACAAATGCCGTTGCCGACGGCAAACAGGAACATTCCGAAGTAGAGGCAGTAAAAGGCAGCGTCTTTTCCGGCAGATGCATACACGGTTCCGGTGGCCAGTGTCAGTACGGCTGAGGAAAAGTGGGCAAGAAATGCCAAGGCCATCAGTTTACCGTAACCGACTTTATCGGCAATAAACGAGCCCGCCAGAATGATCAGGCCCGCACCGACAAATCCTCCCCCGGTGATTTGACCGAGTTCTGTCATCGTAAATCCGTAGCGATCAGCCCATTGGCCCAGGATGGCACCTCGGACCGAAAAGCCAACCCCCGCGGCGAGAATCGCCATAAACCCCGCCCAAAGCAACCGCTGTGCGTTGGACGACGAAATACCTTCACTGTTACCACCACTCATTTGTTGAATCCACCATCAGAAGTTTTGAGAAGGCGCGTCCCTGCGAACGACTCCCTGCAGCCACGATTCTCTCGATGCCAAACCATGATCTTGCGACATCAAGCACGGCAGGATAACCACTCGGCCCCGATCTTTCCATGAACGGGAACGGAGTTCTTGATGCGTCCACCGCAATTTTTTTCCCGCGAATCGTTACAACCTGATCGCTGTTCCCGCAATGAAATGCGTAGTTTTCGGTGAGTTTGCGGCTAGCAATACCGTAAAATCAGGATATTTTCCGTTTGAAACCGGGCCTCAATCTGGTGCGGAAAGACCACCGCCTGGCGCATGACCAACAAATCCACCAGACGGTTCCAGTGATCAAACCCCATCCCCTGTCGGGGCCATGCTTGCTGCTGCCAAAGTTCTCGAAACATTTCTCGCACCAAATGGCGTGGCTGATTTTTCAATTTACTGACATCGATGCGGCAGGTTTTCGGTTGCCGATCTTGCAGGCAGGAATTCAGGAGCTCTTTCGCCGCAGAGCGCAAAATCTCGTCAATCTCGCCCGCTTGTTCCGCCAGACGACAAAGCGCCAGATCGACTTGCGAATTGATTTGTTCTCGAAGCATCGGCAGCACCACATGCCGCAATCGGTTCCGAGTCATCGCCAGATCCTGATTCGTCTGATCGGTGCAAAATGGCTGGTTGATTTGCTGAAGGAACGCTTCGACGAGCGTTCGTCGCATCCATAGCAGGGGACGGACTAGCAGGGTTCCCGATTCAGTGGTACGAACGGCGGGGATACCACGCAACCCCGCAATGCCGGTCCCCCGCAGCAAATGATGCAGCACGGTCTCGGCCTGATCGTCCGCCGTATGTGCCACCGCGATGACAGGGCACTCCAACTTGGCAGCAGCCTGCTGCAAAAATTCATAGCGAAGTCGCCGCGCTTCGTTTTCGTGTCCCCCAGTCACGGCCCCGACCGCCTCGTCAGGGACCGTACCGATTTCACAGGCAAGCTCAAGTGTCGCAGCCAGATCGCTGACCCAGCCCGCATCCGCCGCGCACGCAGCCCCTCGCAGCCGATCATTGAGGTGTCCCACCACCAGAGTCAGCGAGAACTCGGGAGCCAATTCCACCAACCCGCGCAGCAGGGCCACGCTATCGGCCCCGCCGGAAACCGCGACCAACAGTCGCGAACCAGCAAGGTGACAACGCTGAAGTCCCTCGCGTAATTCATCCAAAAACGGTTGCATGACAGTTTTCAGTTTTCAGTTCTCAGTTCTCAGTACCTTGATACTTCTCCTCATCCTATTCGTGTTATTCGTGTTATTCGTGGTTCAAAATCTTCCCCTTTTTCTTCGCATTTTCTGCAACGGGTTTGATTCACGGCGTAAGCGGAATCAACGCAGCCTGAAAACGACCGTATTCCAAGTGTTGATGACACGGTTTTACGCAGAAGAGTTCTCTCGTGCGTCACTCATCGCCTGAAATAATCCTTCCCACGTGGCGACAGTCGCCTCAACCGCGATCGGCAAGCCGACTTCCCGAGCGGCTGCCGTGGTCACAGGACTGATGCTCGCCAGTTTTGTTTTAATTCCCAGCTGAGCTTTCGCCTCGCTCGTCAGTCGCTGGGCCAGATTCCGCGCGATCGAGGGACTCGAAATCCCAATCCAGTTCAGCTCGCCCCGTTCGATTTGTTGTAATGCCGCCGTCGGTAGTTCAAGCACATCCCGATTTTGATACACGATCACCTGAGTCAACACCGCCCCCGCCGCAGTCAGTTCATTCGGTAGCACATCCCGGCCACGGCTGGCCCGAGCCCACAACACCTGTTTCCCTTTGACCAGAGGTGCCAGCGCGGCAGCCAGACTTTCGGCCCGAAATTCGGCAGGAACCAGATCGGCTCGCAAGGAATATTTGGCAAGCGCTGCGGCGGTGCTGGAACCAATCACCGCGATTTGGGCGTGTGCCAGTCGACGCAGATCGTGGCCGGTGTTCCACAAGCGATTCAGCAGGCCCTGAACACCGTTGACGCTGGTGAAAACGATCCAGTCAAATTCGTGGAGTCGGGCGATGGCGGCATCGACCTCATCCCACTTTTCGGGACACACAATTTCGATCGTCGGAAGCAGCAACGGAGCGGCTCCCAGTTCCACCGCGCGGAATGCCGCTTCGTCCGCCTGCCCTTCGGGACGAGTAATCCCAATCACCTGACCAAACAACGGACGGTCTTCAAACCAGCGGACCTGCTCACGCCGCTGAACACAATCGCCGATGATCACCAGCGAGGGGGCGTGGAATCCTGCGGCCGTCGCCAAGGTTGAGATCTCCCCCAACGACCCGGTGACCGTTCGCTGGCTGGGACGCGTCGCATGACTCACCACACAGGCCGGTGTTCCCGCGGGTTTTCCTGCCTGGATCAGCGATTCGGCAATCGACGGCAGTCGATGCAGTCCCATATAAAACACCAGCGTTCCGGGAAAGGCGGCCAACGCCTTGTAGTCGAGCGAAGTCGATTTGGTCGGATCTTCGTGTCCCGTGATAAACGCGACGGCCGACGCATGTTCACGATGTGTCAGGGAAATACCTGTATAGACGGCAGCGGCGGTGGCGGCGGTAATCCCAGGAACGACTTCAAACGGAATTCCCGCTGCGGCCAGGGCGGCCGCTTCCTCTGATCCACGCCCAAAAATAAAGGGGTCGCCCCCCTTCAGCCGGACCACCGTTTTTCCCGATTGAGCCGCTTCGATCAAACGTTGATTGATTTCTTCCTGACGGATTGTCCGACCAGTCGGACCTTCGGCCCGGCAGGTCCGTTCGGCCGAGGCCTGGCTATGACGCAAAATCAGGGGATTGACCAGCCCGTCATACAGCACAAGGTCTGCACGGGCGAGGCATTCGGCACCGCGCAGCGTCAGCAACCCGGGGTCACCGGGACCAGCCCCGACCAGATAGACTCGTCCGACCGGGGAAGTGGGATTCTGTAAAGCAGGCATAAACAATTGTGAACCTTGAGGGAAATCGGACGGTGCCCGGTCGCGCCAACAGGACAATCCTCAACATCGCCAGCAGGAGATTTATTTCACGAGACTAATCACCACCAAATTGTCCCGATGAATCACTTCATCGTACGGGATCGAGCCGAGTTCACGAGTGATTTCATCGGTTCGTTTTCCCGCAATCGCCTTGGCCCCAGCAGTATCATAATTTGTCAGCCCCCGCGCAAACTCGGCCCCCTGTTGATCCACCAGCGACACCACCTCACCCTTATCAAAATCCCCTTCAACGCCAACAACGCCGATGGCAAGGAGCGATTTTCCCTGTTGTTCAACCGCTCGACGAGCTCCCGCATCCAGTACCAGTCGCCCCTTGGGGGGCATGGTGTAGCCGATCCAGCGTTTCCACGCAGAAACGCCGTCCCCGTCACCCAGAAACAACGTTCCAATATCGGCCCCCGACAAAATTTCGTCGAGAACCTTCGGGCGTTTTCCGTCGGCGATGATCACATTCGTCCCCACGGCGGTGGCGGTGCGGACCGCTTCGAGTTTCGTTCCCATCCCACCGGTCCCACGGGAACTTTTTGAGGCCCCCACGAGATTCAACAGCTCGTCGTCAAACCGTTCCACCAAGGGAATCCGCTGACTGGCAGGATTACTCGGATCCCCCGTTAACAGTCCGTCCACGACGGAAAGAATGATCAGCAGGTCCGCCTGGATCAGCCCGGCCACCATCGCAGCGAGGCGATCGTTATCCCCCAGCTTAATTTCCGCAGTGCTGACGGTGTCATTCTCGTTAATAATGGGAATCACCGCATATTCCCCCAGTGTTCGCAGTGTATTGCGAACATTCAGGTAGCGTCCCCGGCTTTTGAAATCGTTCGCAGTCAACAGCAACTGTGCCGCATGGTATCCATACGGCCGCAATGCCTTATCGTAAATATGGATCAAATGAGCCTGTCCGGTGGCAGCCGCCGCCTGCAGGTGCGACAGATCTTTCGGACGTTCTTTCAGTCCAAGCAGTCCCATGCCGGCCCCAATCGCACCGCTTGAAACCAGAACCAGTTTGCACCCGGCCTGGCAGATGTGGTGAACCTGTTCCGCCAGCGAGGCGATGCGGTCGGCATCGAGGCGATCATCGTCGGTCGACAGGACGTTGGTCCCCACTTTGACAACGACAGTTTTGAGCTGGTTTAAAACCTCACGTCGGCGATCAAGCGTCATCGGAGCGATTTCTTTCCTGAGATTCCTGGCGGATTCTGGCAAAAGTCTGGCAATATTCTGCCTAATGTCGTCATTCCTGACGGCGGATCGAGTTGACCGTCAGCGAAGGGGAGAATTCTAGCAGCATGCCTCAGGGATCGCGATTAAGAAAGCCCGCCAGCATCCGGCCTTGCCGGATCGTGCTTCCGCGAATCTGCTCGGGCCTGATTGTTCGCCATCCCTGCGGCAGATCCGCACGACGCTGATAGATCAGCACAGAGGATTGCCCGACGGAATCGGGCTGGTACTCTTCCATTTTGATGTCGTGAGCCCGCAGCAGCGGTGACTGGCGACGATATTCGTCCGCTTGAAACTGGTGTAACGTCGGCATCACCGCCACCGTGGCACCGCGAGGAACCTCGTCTACCAACTGTTTTAACAAGCGACGAGTAATCCCCTCGCCCCAATAATCGATTTCCAACTCGGGTTCCTCCCCCGCCAGTTCCGCAATCCACGGAGTCAGCTCGTTGTAGTAACTGAGGTGACAAGGGGACATGGCCACCAATGGCCAGGCCGAACAGGCCAGCAGCGCGGCACAGATGCCGATACACAGGGGCCGCACGCCGATCCGCTGGTGAAGCCATTGCCACAAGTCAACCCAGCCTCGACCAACGAAAATCGACCACAACGGAAAACTGGTCAGAAAGAGTCGCTCACCATCATAGACGGCGACGCCCGGCAACGCGAAAACCACCAGCGGAAACAGCGTACACGCCAGCAACAACAAATCCCGACTACCTACGGACGGATCAAGGTTGTCGCTGCGTGACGAGGAACTTCCTCGCGGCGCGGCCTGACTGCCGGTTGCCCCACCATGAATGGGATTCGCGGCAGGCATCGATGAAACCGACACGTTTTGCCGTTCCCGTCGCAACAGCCCGAGCATCCCGAGTCCGTGCAAAATCAGCGGGACGGTGAATCCAAACATCACGAACGGATAGTGCCAGGGGACTTCTTTATCCGCGTACTTCTGCCCGAAATACCAGACCTGAATCGTCGCCCGCTGGGTTGCTCGTCCCAAGTATTCCAACCCATGTTCCAGTGGAGCAAACCACAGATAAGGCCAACTAAGATAGAAAACCACCAAGCCGGTGACTCCCCAAATCATCAACGGCACCACCGCCTGAAACCGCCACCGCCAGCAAGCCCAGCAGATCACCGGGATCGGAATTAAGACCGCTTGAATCTTGGTCACCAGCGCCAATCCAAGAAAAACCCCCGCAAGCATGGCCCGCCTGCGACACGGAGCGGCACCCCCCGTCCACCACCCGGCGACGGCGAGCACTGCCGCCGTACAAGTCAGATTGGTCATCGTTTCCAGCGAGGCGACATGAGCGTGTCCAAAAAGTCGGGGCATGCAGACCAGTGAAATGGCCGTCATGACTCCTGCCGCAGTCCCCGACCACCGGGTCGCAAAACCCCCTACCAAAAGTACGGTCAAGGCAAACGCCGTCGCCGATCCCGTCCGAGCACAGGCGGTCACACAATACCCTTCAGGATTGAAGGGGGGAAAAAGGGCCCAGGTCGCATGGTGATGCAAGCCGAGCCACCACCGCCCCAGTGGCGGATGATCGGGGTTGTATCCATGCTCACGCCGATACGCTTCCTGAGAAGTCCCAGGAATCAGATTCAGCCAACCGAGCGCCCGTCCCTGCTCAACCAGATAAACCCCTTGTTCAACATTGAAAACTTCATCAATGGTCAAACCCGGCCCTTCGGGCATCCCGGGGTAACTCCCCGCAGGATCCAGCGACGCAACAATACTCAGCCAACTCAGGAGCGCCACGACCCCCACCGGCCAAATCCTCGGCGATCGAGTGCTGACGTTGGGAATCGCGGCAGGATGCATGGTGTTTTTTCAAAAAGGAAAATGCCGAAACCGACAACCAACAGACTCGCAACCCAGTGATCGCGAACAGGCTCAACATCAATTCGCCATCAGAACGTCAATCAGTATAACCTGAATCGGTCCCCTCGACATGCGATTCCACCGCCAACACCGAAACACCGAAACACCGAAACAAAGAGTTGTCGCATCTTCTCTCCTTGATGGGTAGCGAACGACCGCCGGTTTGGCCACAATCAATGACTGCATCGATGCAATGTCTCCGCAGCTTCATGCCTGCAGTGTCAGGACATTGCCATCGAGACAGATCGGTCACGGCAAAGGAAATCACGTGATGCAGAGTAACTCGTGGCGATTACCA
>CAMBQP010000192.1 GCA_945869955.1 Schlesneria paludicola DSM 18645 | reverse complement strand
ATGCTGAGCCCCCCGGAAGTGCTCCGTGAAGCCTGTGACGCCTGCTGTGAAGAGGGAACCACTAAATTCCAATCCTCCCAATGGGGACAAATGGGATTGACCAAGCTGGAACCACTTTGGCTATTGAGGTATCTCCCCAATATGCCCGCCTGCCATATTAGTATCTCTGCTGATGCACGAGGACCAAGCAATTCATTGACCTTGGACGATGCTTCGGGAAACACCGTAATCGGTGAAGCCATGCGCATCATCTTGCGTGGCTCGGCAGATGTCATGATCGTCGGCGCCACGGGTACGACTTTGCACCCCATCAAAACCTTGCATCAAGCACTTTGGAATGATCTCGCAAGAACTCCTCTTGAACCAGAGCGCCGCGCACGGCCTTTTGATCAACAGCGATCAGGTCGCGTGGTTGCCGAAGGAGCTTGTTCGTTCATCCTTGAAGATAGCTCACATGCCGAGCGGCGTGGCGCGAAAATCTGGGGTCGCGTCCTGGGAACTGGCTCGTCCTGCGTGACGAACAGCCGTCAAGAGGGTAATTATCAGCTCGCTTTGGCGAATGCGATGCGGGCCGCCCTGAGAGATGCGGGACTTCGTCCAGACCAAATTGGCCATATCAATGCCCATGGTCTAGGGACCGTTAAAGTGGACGTGGCTGAGTCCATGGCGATCCTCGATGTTTTTGGTGAAGATCTCGGGCGGCGGATTCCGGTCACAGCTCCCAAAAGTTTTTTCGGAAATTCCGGAGCAGGGTCGGGCCTTATGGAACTCGCCGTTTCGGTCGTGGGGTTATCTCATGGGGTGATCCCACACACGCTCAACTATGAATTTCCCGATCCAGAATGCCCGCTCAACGTTGTTGCAGGAGCACTGCAACCGACCAAAAACCGGGTTGTTCTGAGCATCAATGTGACGCAAATCGGCCAGGCTGCCGCAGCGATTGTGGAAGTGAGCTAATTCCCTGCAAGTCGATGGACCCGTGGCAATAGGGCTTCTTTGGTGTAAGGGGTCTTGTTGTTGTGGAAATCGCCCCGAAAAAACAGATTCCAGAGATTCTCGACACTTGACGATCCGTGAGACCGTGCAAATATTCCCAACGAAAACTCGTTTGGTTGATTGCGTCTCAAGGAGTTCCGCATGTGGTCGATCGTTCTAATTTCTGCACTGAGCTGTTGTGGCGACCGCCTCGTCGAGAATGCTCCTGATCCGTCAGAGTCGGTACTCGCAGAGATCAAACAGGGACTGCAAACGGGCTCGCTTCTTTTCAGTCGGGGTGATTGCCTGGCCGTCAAAGTCTTTTCTCAAAGCTCTTATACCCATGTTGCTGGAG
Source organism: Schlesneria paludicola DSM 18645 (assembly GCA_945869955.1). Classification (GTDB taxonomy): domain Bacteria; phylum Planctomycetota; class Planctomycetia; order Planctomycetales; family Planctomycetaceae; genus Schlesneria; species Schlesneria paludicola_B. The sequence continues at coordinate 10,581 of CAMBQP010000192.1, read as the reverse complement.
TGATCGCCTGCGGCGATGATTTTGTCGTCTACGATAGCATGAATGGAGTCGGGGTCCGAAAAATGGGGTTATCCGAATATCTGAGACAGCAAACCCCCAACACGATTCATGTTGTTCATCCGAAAGATCCCTTCACAATGGAAAAACGCGATGCCTATGAAAGACATCTCAAAAGCCAGCTCGGTCGGAAATATTCGGTAAAACACCATCTGACCGGACAGCGATGCGACGGACTGCACTGTTCGGAATATATGACCGATGCGTTGATGGCGGCAGAATTAATTTCTGCCCAACAACCTTCACGCGTGTCGCCGGGAAGCTTGCTGGAGGGAGTGATCAAAACTGAGGTGTACATCGATGGAAATCGCCTCGACTTGAAATCCCAGCTGGATTCAGAGCCACTGGATCAGCGGTGGTATCATCGAGCCTGGAGAGAAACCTGCACCTGCTGTTCAAAAAGCGTGGTACAGGTTCGTCGATGGGTTTTATGTCGCTGAGTTAATTTCGCGGGATTTTCCGTAATGCCTCGACGACCGCGTCATCGAGCTGCCTTAAGCCTTCATCGGGCTTAATGTCATAGAATCCCGAATGGAAATGACGAACTTTTCCGTCATGGCCTATGACCATCCACAGTGGCAGGGGGGCTCCGACATCCCGAGGGTCACCCAATTCCGCCAGAAGTGAGCCATCATCCATGGCCATGTCGTAGCCAATGTTCATGAATTCGAGCAGTTTTTTCATGGAACGGATGGCGACGGCCGATTGATCGCGATTCGCAAAACGCTCGTCAATATTCACGCCAATCACTTTCACACCCAGCTTACTCCGCTTGTTGTTGAGAAAATCCAAATAACCACTCTGGCCGTAGGGTTCATTGAGAGGCTCGCCCCGGTACTGCCAGAAATGGAGCACAACAACCTTACCGCGGAGGTCCTCACCCGAAATGGTTTCGCCATTGGTCAGGTTCAATTTCCACTCCGGTACCTGTTCTCCAATTCGCTTTTTCTGGAGTCCTGCGATTCCTTGGGAGCGTTTCTGTTGCTGCTTTAAATCTCGGCCGATTGAAGCCACCAGGCGACCCCATATTGTTCCCTCCGATTCTTTCTCAATTCGAGGAAAGTCTTTTTGGAGGGATTCTAGCTGATCAATTTTGAGCTCGAGATTTTTTTGATCACCTGTACGCCCCAATCGAGATTGAAGTTCGACCAAAAGGTTGAGGCAGTCCTGTGTTTTGGCAATTTCCGCAGCGCTCAGCAGTTTTTGAGTCTGGAGCTCCATTTTCATTTGGTATTCGTCACCCCGACCAATAATGACCCGCTCGTCAAGCGATAGCAAAACCCCTGAAGCAGTCTCGACAATCAAAGTTTGACTTCGTCCTACGTTTGACGAGACTTCCACTTGAAGTCCCTCGCGGTTTTTGACGTTGCGTTTGCGAGTGACAAGATAGTTGCGTCCACCATCAGTCCACATCGTCTGAGGAACCAGTTTTTCACGGAACTCAAACAGCGGGACGCGGACAGGGATGGGGTATTGCTGTTCCTCATGGGTTTGCAAAAGTCGAACTGGCTGGCGGATTGAACCAGACTGATCTGCCAGGGGGAGCAAACCAAATTGCTCGGGCCAACTCCATCCACCACCCCCTTTTTCCTCCAATTCAAATGCAAGCTGTGGATGACCATCGGAATTCGCCACAATGACCGCATGCAACAAAAACGATTTGACGAGCGTATCACCCGTCTTCGTATGCTGACTGAGAGTGCCGGAATACAGTAACTCGGTTCCCACTTGTGGATCTGCAGCAGACAGCCAGACGACCAAACCGAATAAAGCCACGTTCACGAGCCACTTCCTTTCAACTTTTCACTTTAACAGACGCGATGAAATGCCATTTGATCCCAAGCATTTTCCTCGAAGCGTGTTTCGATCACAAGTGCCGAAGTGGAATTGAGCGTACTCAAAACAAAATCGAAAAACGGCAACATCGACTTCTCGTGGCAAAGTCTTTTCGGGCGATACCAGAAAACGGGAGCTGAAACTCGCGGAATCAGGTGTGAAACAACGCTGCGGAATGTCGCTTTTGTTGACATCAACGAAGGACGCGCTTAGCTTTAACGGCCGTTCTGAAAATATTGTCTGAAATCCCATCGAACCTTCATCACGAAGGAAAGCTTTATGATTCGAAGTTGCCTGTTCACTTTCAGCGTCGGCGTGTTGATGCTCTCAACGGAATTAAGCGTTCAAAAAAGTTTAGCGCAGGCGAACTTGCCGCAAGCCGTCGCAGGAGAGACGGTTTCCATCAAACGCGAGGCGTGTCGCGTCTTCGATGCCCAGAAATATCGGGTCCCGCTTTCACTGGAGGCCATCCACACCGTGACACTCGTGGCTCCGTTCGATGCCACCATCAAGCAAATCGTGTTGAAGACGAATGCCAAAATCCAACCGCAAAGCGAAATTCTCCGCTTTGATAATACGATGCAAAAGCTGCAATTCGCTCGATCACAAGCCCTCTTGAAGCTCGCTTTACTCGAACAGAAATCGGCAGGTAAAGAGGAAGCCCCAGCGGCACTGGCTCAGGCCAGAGTCGATATTGCGAAGATTGAGGTGGAAATCGTTCAGTCGCAACTCGATCTTACCTCGCTTCGTTCCCCCTTGGCGGGCGAAGTGCAGAGGATTCTGGTCGCGGAAGGTCAATTTGTCAGAGCAGGGGATCCCTTGGCAATCGTTGCGGACACCAGCAAGGTGAAAGTCGAGATCCCGGTGGAGCGAGTACTCGCTGAGGCGGGCAAGAACATTTCGCTGAAAATTGAAACGCTCGAAACCGAGGGACGAATTGAATCCGTATTGCCACTCTTGCCCAAATTCGACATTCTTCGTGATCTATTTGATTCGATTGCCTCTTCTCTGGTTGTGGTCGAGAACAGTGATGGGAAATGGAAAGTAGGGCAAACCGTTTATGTTCCGCTGATACCACGGCATGCAGTCGTTGAAGTCCCCATGACATCCATCGGTAACCTGACAGATGGTCAGCGCAAAGTCCAGATTCTCAGGCAAAACGTTGTGCGGGACATTCCGATCTCATTGCTCGGACAAGTCGGCGCAACACGAACGTTTGTCAGTGGCCCCTTTGTTGAAGGAGATGAGGTCATTTACGAATCAACGCACCAGCTGAATGATGGGTTTCAACTGAAAACGGCCGCAGGAGCCGCAGGGACCGCTGGAGCAGATAAATCTGGCGTTCCGCCCAATCCTGCGGCAAAACCGGTTGGATTCTGAGTGACCCCGATCTCGATGTCGATGTTGTCACATTCATTGAAAACGATCTGAAACAGGAATTTGCCATGGCCGATGAAGAGCTACTCATTGATGATCAATACCAGCTTGCCGTCTGCATTGCTTCTGGAAGCAGCAGCCAAGTATGGGAAGTGATTGAAAAGTCATCGGCCCGGCATTTAGCAATGAAATTGCTGAAGACCGATGTTCCGGAATTTAAAGAGAACAAAGCGCAAATGAAGCGCGAGTCTGAGATCCACAAGACTCTCGATCATCCCATGATCGTCAAATTCGAAAGGTACTCTTCGAATCGGGATCACACTTACATTTTGATGGAATATTTTCGGGCCTCCAATCTCAAGCTTCAAATCAAGGCCGACACGAACGGCGTTCATCTCAAGGTTCGCCAGCTTTTCGAAGGGGTCTGTGCCGCACTCTCATATGTCCACCAAAAGGGATTTATTCATCGAGATATCAAGCCCGACAATGTTTTGATGAATAAAGTGGGTGAGATTCGTCTCTGTGATTTTTCACTGTCGTCGAAGCAGTCAACAGGCTTTGCCAAGGTTTTTGCGGGGAAACTGAAAAACATCCAGGGAACTCGCACATACATTGCTCCTGAAACGATCCGCAAACAACAGCCATCTTTTCAAACCGATATGTACAGCCTGGGAGTGATGTTCTTCGAGGTACTCACCTGCAAAACCCCCTTTCAAGCTCCGACTCCCGAAGAACTGCTGCAAAAACACTTGCGCACAGAACCACCAAATCCCTCGGAATTTAATCCCAATGTTTCGCCCGAGATGGACCGAATCATTGCAAAACTCTTAAAAAAGAAGCCCTCTGACCGCCCCGCCAGCGTCGAGGAGGTTTTGTCCGAGATAAAGCGGGTTCGGATCTTCAAGGAAGACATTGTCGATGCCGTGGCCGCGAAAAAAGCCAATGAAGATAAAGATGCCTTGGAAATGTTGTCTGAGATTCGGCTGGACAGTCGGGCCGATGCCAAGCTGAAATCGATGCTGGAAACGAACCCCGAATTCGCAAAAAAATTCGCGGCCGAAAAAGAAAGCAAGGCCTCCATCAAAAAAGCGGCCAATGATAAACAGACCGAGCGTATCAAGAATGCAGAGAACGTCGAAGCGGCTCGAACAAAACCCGGAAAAACCGCTAAACCGGCAGCGATAACGACACCTCCACAACCCCAGCCAGTTGCTCTTCAACAACCGATCCCCATGCCAATGCAGGGTTATCCCCAAGGTTATCCTCAAGGCTACCCACAAGGTTTCCCGCAGGCCTATCCGCAAGGCTATCCGCAAGGCTATCCGCAGGCACCCCCCTCTTTCTCTGGTTACCCACAGCCTCAAATGCCCTTGATGCCAGGAATGACGATTCCAGCCCCTGTCGCTCCTCAATCGGCCCCATCACCGCAGGTTCCGACCGTTCAAGCTGGAGCTCCCGCTCAAGCACCGCAATCAAAACAGCCACAAACACCACCCAAGCCGCCAGCGATTGTGACACGTCCGCTCCAGCCACAACTGCCATCACAGGCCCCGTTGCAGCCGCAGCCCAAAGAGATCAACACAAAAACGCCACAGCTACTGCGGCAACAACCTCCCGTGGAAAATCGAGCGAAAAGCCTCGCACCGATCACCCCGCCCCCCACTGCGAAAAAGCCGACTCCTCCGGTTGCACCACCAGCAACAGGGCCGACCGACCTTGACTTTATGACGGATTTGCCGGATGTGCTTTAATCTGCTATAGAAACCCGATTTTTGGATTCTGCTGACGGAATCTTTCGTATGAATGGCACTCTGGAGGTTAGTTACGCCTCAAGCGATCATTTTGCGGAAGAATCCGATTGTTCAATGGTGATCTCGGAAAAAATCGTGTTTTGATTTATCGTCAGAACGGGTCTGCGAAGAGTTTATTGTTTTAATGCCCCGAATCCGGTGCATTCAAATTGCGAGGGGACGGGCCTGATTCATGAAGCCTCAGTACGTGCTGCCGTTTGAGCGTCCAATTGTTGAACTGGAAGAGAAGTTGGCCAAGCTGGAATCCCAGCCGGGACCGACCCCCACCACATTGGAAGCGACTCGCGCGATGCGGGTGGAAGTCGCAAAATTGAAACGAGACGTTTTTGATAACCTCAATCCTTGGGAAACTGTTCAAGTTGCTCGGCATCAGGATCGGCCACAAGCACGCGATTACATCGAACTCGTGTGCGACGAGTTCATTGAATTGCATGGTGACCGAGCCTTTGGCGACGATCGAGCGATCAACGCCGGCTTCGCGAAAATTGATGATTGCAAAGTGCTCCTGATCGGACAGCACAAAGGCCGGACACTGAAGGAACGTAACGAGTGCCTCTATGGTTGTGCACACCCAGAAGGGTATCGCAAGGCGCTCTTGAAAATGGAACTGGCGGCAAAATTCAATCTGCCAATTGTCTGCCTCATCGACACTCCAGGGGCCTATCCAGGAATTGGGGCCGAAGAACGCGGCCAAGCTTATGCCATCGCAGTCAACCTCCGTGAGATGTCTCAACTTCCGGTGCCGATCATTTGTATTGTTATCGGAGAAGGGGGGTCAGGCGGTGCACTCGGTCTCGGAATCGGTGACTACGTGGGGATCCTTCAGTTTGCGTATTACTCGGTAATTAGTCCTGAAGGTTGCGCGGGGATCATGTGGAAGAGCGTCGAGTTCGCCAGCAAAGCCGCTCATGCCCTCAAGTTCACCGCTCGTGACCTGTTGAAACTTGGTGTTGTCGACGAAATGATCCCTGAGCCTCTGGGAGCAGCGCATCGCGATCATCGCACGATGGCCAGCACACTGAAGGGAACGATCCTTCGTAACCTTAAACTTCTGCAAACGTTGCCCAAGGCCGAGTTGCTTGAGCGTCGATATCAAAAGTTTCGCCGCATCGGCGAGTTTGAGGAAACGTTGCTGCCGGTCGAATCTTGATCTCACTGCGGCGCGAGCGTACAGGCGTCATTTGCCGTTCAGGTCCCATTCAAGCGGGATGGGATTGTCAGGGCGTGATCCTGAACATCCATGCTCAGAATCGCCTGTGCACTTGAGAGTAAACAGATTCCAAGCAATCAAACGACCGAACAGCCAACGTCCGATAATGTCTGTTATGTTTCTTTTTGTTTGGAAAAATTGCTTTGCATGCGTGATTTCTCAAATCATGCTGCGTTGATTCCGTGCTTGCTGCTCACCCCAACTCGCTCGCGATTCCCCGAGACTCGGACACAAGCCAATGACGCCGCACATGAACGATAAAGCAACCAGCAACGGCCCTAAAATTCCTTCCGGCTATCAATCAACAACGTCACCGGACCGTCGTTCACCAGCTCGACATCCATCGCCGTCTGGAACCGCCCCGTAGCGACCCGGATTCCACGCCCCTGAACTTCAATGATAAATGATCCATACAAACGCTCGGCAGACTCTGGCTTTGCAGCCCTGATGAAACTGGGGCGTCGGCCTTTGCGGCAATCACCAAACAGCGTGAACTGACTGACGACCAGCATCTGACCTGCAATGTCGTTCAGCGAACGATTCATCTTTCCTTCGTCGTCAGGAAAAATCCGTAGCTCAACAATTTTCTCTGCCAGATAATTCACATCGTCGTGCGTATCGTCCTCAGAGACACCGAGCAATACCAACAGCCCTATTTCGATCTCGCCGGTCACTTCACCAGCGACGGTCACCTTGGCTCGAGATACGCGCTGCACCACCGCTCTCATGAAATTTCCTTTTACTCATCGCAGTCCGAGATGGCAGTCCAAACCGCAAGCAAGCGAAGACGAACTCTAAGGTAAGCCACGGCTGTTCAAGACGCGCCGCGTACGCTAGCCCACGCAACATTCTTCCGGCAGCTGTACGGTCTGTTGCAGTAAAATCTCGCGGATTAAGACTGCGGTAATCGGCGACAGATGCAGCCCATAGCGAAAATGCCCGGCAGCAACCAACGCATTTGACAGCTGTGGAAGCCTGCCAATCGACGGCTTTCCAGACCCAGAATAGGGACGCAACCCCGCCCAGCATTTCTCAAAATGAGCATCCTTTAAAGACGGCACGACGCGCTGGGCAAACCGAAGCAACCCACTCACCCCTTCCGCGGTATTTCGTTTGTCGAATCCCGATCGCTCTTCCGTAGAACCTACGAGAATTCGTCCATCACTGCGCGGTACCAGGTACTCGCGTCCGACTTGGATTACGGGACGAAACGCAAGAGGTATTGCCTGCAATAAAACGATTTGACCTTTGAGCGGTTCGATTAGCAATGTCGCTCCGAGTTGCCGCAGCAGTTCTCCCGACCAAGCCCCTCCGGCAAAAACAAACTCAGCCCCCCGATGTTCGGTGTCGCTGGCCTGTACAGATTCGATGCGATCACCCCGCGTAACAATCTTTCGGACCACAGCCCCAGAAACCATCTCGACGCCGCGAACAGCACAACCAATCTGGAGTGCCTGCAGATGCCTCGGATTGCGAACCTGACAGAAATCGGGCAGAGAATAGGCATGGGTGACATCGGGGCCCAACATCGGAAATCGTTGGCGGACTTGGGCAAGGCTCTCTGTTTCTACAACGACCCCTTCCAATCGCAAGCCTTCAACCTCTCGATGGAATTCGGTTTCCACATCGTCCCCCTCCGCAGACGAAAGACGAACTTCCAATCCGCCACAGCGAATGAATCCGTTATCCATACCCGTCGATGAAGTCAGCGAGTCAGACCATTCCGGCCACATCTGATGGGCCGCCCCGCGGAGTCTCGCCTCAGGGGTGCGCGCGTTCACCAAGCTCCCCGGTGGAAGCATGCCAGCACCCGCCCAACTCGACTCGCGTCCGAATACCCCTTGTTCAAGAATGCGAACAGCTAGTCCCTGTCCTGCGAGTTCCCAAGCGATCGAAAGCCCGATCACTCCTCCTCCAACCACGATCACATCTGGCATATTTCAAACAAACATTTTTGGAAGTATTAAATATTGATCTGAGGGACCACGACAAAGTACCAATTTATTTTATCGATAGGTTTTATCTTGCCTCCCCCCGAACTCTGTATTTGCAAAGATGGCCTTCGGTTCATGAGATCGAAACGTTTTCCATCATAGCCGGGGCTAATTTATTTCTTTCCTTTTTTACTCCCGATTGGAAGCGAACTCGCATAAGACAACGCCAAAACGCGGTCCTCGACGTGATAACTATTTTTAATTGCATCCTCTGGTGATGAGCCGGATTTCAGTTTCGCCACGAATTGATTGAATTGCATCGGGTCCCCTTTTTTTAACAGGAATTCCACCAGAGTAAATCCAATTGGCCCCACCTCGCCTGGGGCGAAGGTTCCGTTCAAAAAAATCTTTTGCGGCTCGTTCAAATTGGATTCCTGCAGAATTCCGCTGGCTAATCGGGGCAGGGATGCCAGGTACGGATTTCCAGCTGACTTGCGATGGGCCAACGCCAATCCTGTACCACGAATCAGCCAGTCTGGTAATGATCCTCCGCCGCGCTTGAGGAATGCACCTGTCAGTTGCTCAATCAGATTCACTTGCATTCCTGGAGACGATTCTGTCGCCGCATCACCCAGATCCTGAATCGCGATAAACGACTCTTCCATCGTCAGACTCAACTGTGAATGCCCGAACACTTCGCGGGGAACTTCCCGTTTGTGAACCGAGTTATTAAATTCTTCATAGCCAAAACGTTCTTTAAAAACAAAGATGGCGAGCTTACCACGCCACATCGGGTCGTCTTTGACCTTGAAGGTCTGGCGCAATGAGGCCACGTGGTCTCCAGCCCATTTTTCCACTGCTGCTAGACGGTCATCAGAAACATCTCCATACAGCAGAAACTCAGCCGACTCACGTCTTGCCGGTTCGACACTCGGAAAGGTTTTCTTCCAATCGACTTCAGACGCTTTTTTGCGGCGTTCCAGCCATTGTTCTGGAGTGAACTTTGCCATGGCCGCCGCTTCGCGTTCATCCCGCGAGGGGAAATTCTTTTTGGGGTCATCACCGTCAAATGTTGCACCCTCCAGGATCCAGGTCTTCAGATTGTTATAGAACGGTCGGGTGATTCCGGTTTGATTTCCCGCTGGCATCACAGGAGTATCATCGCCGTTGACAAGACGCCACAGACGACTGTTTTCAAGACTCCCCCCGACAACCACCGCACCACTGTCTCCACCCTTCATCAGCTTTTCAAAAGAAGTAACCGAAAACCCGCTTCGCTTGACCGTATCGTTATGGCAACGCCCGCAGGTATCGACCATTTCGGGCATCAGGTCCTTCATGAAATGAACGGTCTCTTTTCCCGTTTCTTTGACAATTTCGACTTTCCTGGGTGCCACAACAGGTTTGGTAATCGTTGCGGCCTTGGCAAGGGCCGCCAGTCCCAGGGACTTATCTCCCTCGAACTTCGCTCCCTCAGCAATCCAGACGCCAATCAGCCGAATTTCCTTCTCGCTGAGGCCTTCTTTCCCTTTCGGCATCCGATCTGTATCACTCTCAGTGACCAAACGTCGCACCAGCAGGCTTTCTTCCGGATTTCCTGAAATTACGAGCTCACCACTTTTACCACCCTTTTCTAACCCGGCAAACGAATCCAGATTCAGCCCCCCCTTCGCCTCTTCGCCGTGGCACCCCACGCACTTGCTGATCAGAATTGGTGCGACAGACTTGGCAAAGCTCACCCCCCCCTTGCCGCTCGCCTTTCCCAACAGGGTTTTTACTTTTTCCAGTTGCGCGTGAACTGGCTTCAGTGCCGCTTCGGTCGGCTTCAGTTGCTCATCATCAATGAATTTCTTCAGCCGATCCTCGGCGGCCTGAATCGCAGTCGATGCGTCTTCATACTTCTTTTTTGAAATCAGGGGAGAAATTTTACTGATCTCACTCCCAATCTCTTTCAACTCTTTTTTCTGTTCGACAGTCAAAGCCGCTGCCAGAGAACCGATGCACAGCCCCCCGAGCACCAGAAAACCAAGAGTCATTCTCAGAATGTGTCGTTGCATTGGAGGTTCATCCACAGAGAAGAATACCGTTCAATTGCACTGTTTGGCCGAGGGTTTGACGAAACAACCGCTAACGCCCGCCGCGATTGCCATTATACGGAAAATTGCTTGCATACGACAGACTTGGCCTCATTTCTCAATTTGCACCAAGCGTTACCATCAACGGATTGTGACTCTTCGGGCAAACCGGTACTCTTCAACCTCATCACTGACCGAAAAGTTCGTTTCCGCCTGATTTTTGCCGGGTGATCCAAGCCTTATGACCTCACTGCCCCCCCTCACCTCTCCCCCCCTCACCT
>CAMBQP010000191.1 GCA_945869955.1 Schlesneria paludicola DSM 18645 | reverse complement strand
CCGGATTCGCGGTAGACTGGTACGATTCGGTCCGTTTTTGCCGTTGGCTCAGTCTGCAGAGTGGCTGTTCGGAGGGGGACCAGTCGTATGCCGATCCGGCAAATCTGGATAAGAATGGTGAAGGGAATCCGAAGAATTGGCCGCTGGTATTGGGGAAACGGGGATTTCGTTTACCGACGGAAACGGAGTGGGAAGTCGCCAGTCGTGCGGGAGCGAGAACGAGTTATGGATTTGGAAGCGATACAAGTTTGTTAGGGCAATTTGGTTGGTTCCAAGAGAACAGCGGCAAACACGTGCATCCGCCGCGAGAGTTGCGTCCGAGTCTTCGTGGCGTGTTCGATCAGCACGGCAATGTGTTTGAGTGGACACACGATTGGTTTGCTGATTATGAACTCGGCGAGGCCGTTGATCCACAAGGCGCGTTGAGTGGCCCGTTCCGCGTGTTTCGTGGTGGCAGTTGGGACTACGACGCAGCGTACTGCCGGTTGGCGAACCGCAACGCGGTTGCTCCGTCGGTCCGGTCGTTCGCCGGCGGTTTTCGCGTGGCCCTGAGTCCATCAGGAGCCTCATCGCCGGAGGCGGCCCAGGTTCGGCGAGCGGAGCCATTGGGCGGAGGCACGGAGGGAGCGACTGCGGAGCAGCGACCGGAGCTGCCGTAGCCCGATGGCGGAGCGGTGATTTCGTCAGGCAGGATGGAACCAGCAGGGGTCTGTCCCCTCGCCCCGGTACTCCGGGGTGAGGGTGAGGGGCTCTTCGAGCGTGCAATCACCAAGGATTTGTCAGCGGTCAAAACCGATTTCCGTGCGACAGCGACGTTCGGCACTGCTTGTCCCAAAGCGGACAAGCAGTGGCATCTCTTGTCGTGGCGAATTGCCAAACGAAAATGCCACTGCTTCGGAGTCCTCGCAGAAGCAGTGCCGATCACGGTACACGGCAGGACCGATTTCCGACAACATTTGTCAGCGGTCAAAACCGATTTCCATGCACAGCGACGTTCGGCACTGCTTGTCCCAAAGCGGACAAGCAGTGGCATCTCTTTTCGTGGCGAATTGCCAAACGAAAATGCCACTGCTTCGGAGTCCTCGCAGAAGCAGTGCCGATCACGGTACACGGCAGGACCGATTTCCGACAACAATTGTCAGCGGTCAAAACCGATTTCCGTGCGACCGCGACGTTCGGCACTGCTTGTCCCAAAGCGGACAAGCAGTGGCATCTTTTTTCGTGGTGGCAGAAGGTACTACGACTCGGCGCTCTGCCCGATGGCGAAGCGGTGATTTTTTCAGGCAGAATGGGACCAGAAGGGGTCTGTCCCCTCTCCCCGGAGTACCGGGGAGAGGGGACAAGACTCTTCCACCGGTTACCTTTGTGTCCACCGGTCAACTTTATGTCCATCGGTCAACTTTGTGGTTTTTGGTGCTGATGAAGTTTTCAATTTGACCACGTATGAAGATCGACTCCTGCCGCTTTGTTGATGCCGAGGGCTACCGATTCCACGTCTTGAAGGACTTCATCATTCGCGAACGACAGGGACACGGTTTTACCTTGAAAAGGGATTGCGAATTCGCTCAGGCTATCGGAATCACCGGTTTTGATCACGTTTGATTTGGAGCGGAAGATTGATGATCCCTCGCTGGTCAAAAATCAACGAGGCAGGTGGGGGGCTCGTCGGGCACGTTGCGACTTGATCGCGTTCTCTTGCGTTTTCCAGCAGCGAGACCTCGAAAAATATGTGATTTCTTGCCCCTTGAGATGCTTTCGCCCGCTCCCGCTCCGCTGTCCGTTGCCGTACTGACTCGGCCAACTGCAATGATTCTCGTGTCCCCTGGCTCTCGGACCAATCTTTATTCGTGCCATCCTGCCCCGCTCCGTATCACTGAGCTGGGGATTCAAAAAAAGAATGCATTCGGTCGGTTTTTTTGATACTCTGAAGCGAGTGGAAGTGCAAGGAGTGTCGATCACAGAGGATCATGGCGACAAGATCATGATGACGGGATCACTCTGTCACTGGACCATCAACGCCGACGTTTTTGGCAAAAATCTGTCGCACACCGGTAACTTTTAGAATTGAAATATGACAAAATTAAACGTTATTTCGATGTTGGGCCGATTTACGCATCACTTGCCGCTCTCTTTCAGCGATGCGTTCCCCGCAGGAATCCTGAGATCCATTCGGGCTCGCAAATCTCGCTTTGGCCAACCGACACTCGAAGCCTTGGAAGCCCGAATGCTGCTGTCGGCGATTACCGTCATCAACACGCTTGACTCTGGCACAGGGAGCTTACGCTGGGCGATTGACGAAGCCAATCTTAACGCCGGCGTCGACAGCATCTCGTTTGATCGCACGGTCTTCTCGACGCCGCAGTCGATTACCGTCACAACCGGCTCGCTGACATTTGCGGATACTGCCCGAACATCCATCCTTGCACCGGCGTCACCGGTGACAGTTCGCGGTGACAACCTCCATAGTGTGATCGTGGTGAATGCGAATGCGATCGCCTCGATCGACGGCCTGACCATCACGGGGGGGCGGGCCGCGCAAGGTGGCGGCGTGTTCAACCGCGGGAACCTCACCATGACCAATTGCCTCGTCGACACCAATGTGGGAACCGGGTCTGGCGGTGGCGGTATTTTCGTTAACAACGGTGTCTTGAATCTGATTCGTTCGACGATTTCGAATAATGTGACCGGCAAATGTGGGGGAGGAATCTTCATTGATTTTACTTCTTCAGCAACTCTCACGGATTGTACGATCAGCGGAAATTCGCAGACAGACCTAAGTTTCGGGTATGGTGGCGGGGTCTACTCGCAAGGGACGACCAACATCACCAAATGTACTGTCAGCGGGAATCGTTCAGCCCGATTTGGAGGGGGAATTTATGCTGGGTACGGTACCACGAGACTCACCAACGTCACTGTCAGTGGCAATTCCGCCCAGAAAGGTGGGGGAGTCATGTCCTTTAAAGCGACGAACTTTTTGACAAATGTCACGATCACGGGCAACTCGAATACGGCGACGGGAAGTCATGCGGGGTTAAGGAGTCAGACAAATTCGAGCGTAACACTGACTAACACGATTGTCGCCGGAAACAGGGACCCGAATGGAGCCAGTGATGTCGGTGGTTCGAGCATTTCGGGCTCTTTTAACTTGATCGGAACTGGTGGCGCGGCAGGCATGGTAGACGGTGTCAACGGAAATCTTGTGGGTGTCGTTCAACCTCTGCTGGCACCGCTCGGTGATTACGGTGGTTCGACAAAGACGATCGCATTGCTTCCAGGGAGTCTGGCAATTGATTCAGGGAAAAATACCGGTGCCCCCGCTACCGATCAGCGTGGCAAGGGCCGTGCCGGATTGACCGACATTGGAGCCTTCGAAAGCCAGGGATTCACGCTGAATCCCGTGGCTGGGAGCACTCCGCAAACGACCGTCGTGCGTACTGCGTTCGCCAATCCACTCGCAGTCACCGTCAACGCCAACAACGCGGTGGAACCGGTTAATGGGGGGGTGATCAACTTGACTGTTCCCATCAACGATGCATCGGCCACCTTGTCGAGTGTCTCTAGTCCCATCGCCGCAACCCGAGCCAGCGTCACCGCCAGAGCGAATGGGTTAATCGGATCGTACCGTGTGACCGCAACGACTCGTGGGGCCGCTGCATTCACTTTCGCACTGACGAACAGTGCGAAAGTTGATCTCGGCGGGTTGGGCAGAGTTGTAACGTATACCCAAGGGGGTAGCCCGATTGCGGTTGCCCCCACGATCACTCTCGGGGCCAGCAATCGTCAGAAGATTGCCAGTGCCACGATCCTCTTTTCCAATGTGCAAATCGGCGATCGGTTTAGTTTCTACAATCAATTTGCTTTGCAAAATCGGTTTGTTGAGGACACCGTCAATCAAACTGTTACCTTGACACTGACCGGTGAGAACACGGCGGCTAACTACCAAACGACGCTCGCTTCCATCCTCTTCGGGAACGTCGCCGGTATACCGAGTACTTCGGCGCGGGTTGCGACCTTCACCGTGACCGATGTTCTCAATAATTCGGCGAGTGGGATGCAGACAATCAATTTGCTGCGGGTGAATCAGCCGCCCAAACTGATCAACTTCGAGACTACGTCGATGGATTATATCGCCAACTATCCTTCGCTTCCGGCACAGCCGATTTCCGCGACACTCGTGGCCACAGACGCTGACAGCAACAATTTGACTGGTGCCACGGTCCAAATCACGGTCGGTTATCAGAACGACTCGAATGGCAAGGACCTGTTGGGATTCACCAATCAGTTGGGGATCACCGGTCTGTTCGATGCAACGACAGGAAAATTGACGCTATCGGGAGTGAGCAGCATCTCGAACTATCGAACGGCACTGCGGTCTGTCACTTTCAGCACATCGGGTCTGGGGACGATTGGATCATTACGCACGTTGTCGATTACTGCGTACGACGATTCTTCGCCCACTCCACTGGCAAGTGACACCGTGACACGAAACGTCAGCTTGACGCTGAGTGTGGCACCGCCGACCCTCAGTGGATTTGGAATAACAACCAGATTTATTCAATTTGGCAATCCAGTCCCGATTGTCAGTTCCCTCGTCGTCACCCAGCCCAGCGGGCTGAATCTGTCAAGCGCAACCGTCAAACTGACCAATCTAGAACCGGGTGATCGTTTCGAGTTCCACAATTCGTTTGCCCTTCAGCATTCGTTTGTACTGAGTGGCGATGAGAAGACGGCGACATTAACCATCACCGGACATTCATCAGCAGCAAACTACCAAACCACGCTGCGATCACTCACTTTTTGGAACGTCTCGGGTCTACTCACTTTCAGTTCACGAACCGCGACCTTCACCATCTTTGCCCCGACTGGCCAATCCGGCATGGGATCACAAAACTTGAGTATGGCTTATCCCAATCAACCGCCGGTCCTCTTTGGAATTGAATCGCCCCCCCTGGTTTATTCTGCCAATCACCCCGAATTCCCAGCACAGCCAATTTCGAATACCATTGAGGTTACCGATCCCGGCAGTAAATACATGAGCCGAGCAACCGTTCAACTGACTGCGGGATATCAAAATGATGTCAACGGTCACGATCTGCTTTCGTTCGACGGTTGGGTTGGAATCACCAGTACCTTCGATGCCTCAACCGGAACATTAACTCTCTCTGGTTTGAGCCCCGTAGCGAACTATCACTTCGTATTACGAAGGGTGTCATTCAGTTCTTCAGGATCGGCCATTTCAACAGCGACGCGGACATTATCGATCACGGCCTACGATGATACCGTACCGGCAGCGCTGGCGAGTAATACCGTGACGCGAGACGTAAATGTCATCACGACCAATACTTCACCCAATCTCTCCGGATTGGCTGCGACCGCAAACTACGTCCAGGGGGGACCACGCTTATTGATTGCACCAAACCTGCAGATCACTGATGTGGATAGCAACAAATTGTTCGGTGCGACGATCACGTTCAGTAACTGGCAGGGGGATGATCGCCTCGATTTCTTGAACACTGTGTTGAGCCGATCATTCACCCAAGATCTGGTCGCTCATACGGCCAGCGTGGTTCTCAGTGGGGCGAACTCCGTTGCCACTTACAAAAGAGAGCTCCAATCGATCCGATACTATTGCCTTGGGGGGAACCCCGGGCTGTCGGCGAGAAACATCCGAATTTCCGTGAATGACGGTTTTACGGACAGCAATATCGTGACAGGAGAAATCACGGTTTCGATCTGATCGGTCCATAACGGTTTGTGCAGAACGTTTTGTCGCCAGGAACGCTCGCGCGAATTCCTGCGATTCACTCAGGTCACGCATCCTGCGCGGTTGAACTGGATGTTTGCAACATGGTGAGATATTTAAAAAAAATTCGGGCGGTTCGTCTGAATCATCCCCTTCGCAGGTGAATGCTGGTAGGCTATTTGTCAATCAAAGGCGGACGACTGGGGTTAACGAGTGGAGTTTCGAACATGGTGTACTTGCATCTGTGTTGTTTGTTCGTGGCCGCATGCGGGGCCGATGCTGCCGACGGGACTCAAGCCGGGAGATTTGTCGTTGAGCATCCGACTCTGTTGAATCTGGGGTTCGAGTGGCAGATTCGTGGCGACGCCAATCGGAACGCATCCGTTACAGTCCAGTATCGCAAGGTGAATGACCCCGCGTGGCGACCCGCATTGCCGTTGTTGCGGATTGGTGGCGAGAAGATCTATCGGGAACGCGAGCATCTGAACTACACCGTTCCCGAGGGCTTTGCTGGCAGCGTGCTCAATCTGCAACCGGGTACAGAATATGAGTGCCGGTTTGAGCTTACCGATCCGGACGGAGTGGTTGGTGAGACGATACAAACCATCCGAGCGACGACCCGCAGCGAACCGCAGACTTTTCGGGATGGGCTGAAACGACACGTTTATCCCGTCGACTATGAAGGGGTCCGTCAGGAACCGAGCTTCACGAGCTTGATGCAGGCCTATTATGGCGCAGGACTGGGAGACTGGAACGCGGTCTGGGAACGGAAGGCTCAACCGGGAGATACGATCCTGATGCACGCCGGAATTTACCGGTCCGAACGACGGAATTACGTGGATCCGCAGATGACTCCGTTCGATGGGACCATGTCACTGACCCTGAAAGGGACACCGGAAAAACCGATCACGATCAAATCGGCAGGTGATGGTGAGGTCATCTTTGATGGTGATGGCAATCATCGCCTATTCGATGTCATGGCGTCGAAACATCATATTTTTGAGGGGTTGACGATCCGCGACACCGAAGTCGCAATCTTTGCCGGCCAGAAGGAAGTGCTCGGCGCGGTGGGACTCACCGTGAAGAACTGCCGCTTTGAAAACATTGGTTTTGGTGTCTGGACAGAATACGCCGGCTCGAGCGATTTTTATATTGCCGACAATCTGTTTCTTGGCCGCGATGACCGCTTTCGGCTGATCGGCTGGACCGGGCCGCTGTGGGCCAGTGCCGGGCCCTATGGTTCGCATCGGCTGACAAGTTACTATGCGGTCAAAGTCTACGGGCCAGGACATGTGATCGCCCACAATTCCATCGCCTATTTCCACGACGCAATTGGCATTTCCACTTATGGAACCCCGCCAGAAGATCCAGACCAGCGGGCTTCATCAATCGATATCTATCACAACGATCTCCATATGTTCAACGATGACTTTATCGAGACGGATGGCGGAGTGCATAACATTCGCGTCATGAATAACCGCGGGGTGAATGCGGCTCACGGTGGTTATACGTCCCAGCCGATCTTCGGTGGTCCCGTCTACTTCATCGGCAATCTGTTGTATCACGTTCCTTCTGGCGTCGCATTCAAGTTTTCGGCCAAGCCAGCGGGGCTCTTGGTTTACCACAATACGATCATCGGGGAACAGATAATCCGTGACCCCTCATCCAACATGCACTTTCGAAACAACCTGTTTCTGGGCCGCGACACTCCGAACCGCGGTATCATGACTTGGGCGAACGCGACGAACGCTTTCAGTTCCGACTATAACGGATTTCGGCCCAACAAAGCCGTGGCCGAACAGTATACCTGGCTGGGTCCGAAAGCGGGTCAGCCCCTTTACGAACCTCAGCCCGAGGATTGGAAGACTTTCGCGACCCTGGCGGAATTTTGCGCGGCAACGAAGCAAGAGAGACATGGGATCGAGGTCGATTTTAATGACTTCGAGCAATTGGCTCCCCCCGATCCGCTCAAACGCCACGCGGTTTATCATGCGATGGATTTAAACTTTCGGCTTAAGCCTGGTAGCAAAGCGGTGGATGCGGGTGTCGTGATTCCGACCGTCAACGATGGCTTTACTGGCCGCGCGCCAGATCTTGGGGCGTTGGAGGTGTATTCGCCTGAACCGAGTTACGGGGCCCGTTGGCTGAAGAAACAGCCGTTTTATCGGTGAGACTGCATTGCCGACTTCGACTGTCGCTGTACCGCGTCGATAATTGGCTCTTCCACCTCCGCTGCCGTTCAATGACGTGAAAGGTTTAATTGGTTCCTGAAACCGGGGTCACTCGGTCAGCGGATTCCTCCCAGTCCTCGATTTCTGTCTCTGGCTCGGCGGGTATTGTTGTTTCGACGAGGGGCGTTTCGAACAGATCATCGGCCGGTTCGTCTACGGTGATCTCAGACCAATCGGGGGAATCCGAGGACTCCGAGGACTCGGAATCGATTTGCTCTTCATCCCGCATCGCCACGCCACGTGTTTTTTTCGGGGCGGGTGGCAGATCGGGGTCGGACTTCTCTTCCGGTTCGTCTTCCGGCCAATCCTTTTCCCCTTCTGCAGGTTGCGGGGTTGCGGGAACACCTTCGTACTCTCGCCCCAGTTCTGCGGGAGGGAGGACTGGCAATCCGTCTGTCCCTAATAAAGAAATTCCATCCACCGGAAGAATTCGTCCGGTTCGGTACAGCAAATCTCGCAAGGCTTTGTTGTATTCGGTAACACTGCGGTAATGAGCCGACTTTGCCTGAGTCTCGCTTGTGAGAGCTCGCAATAATGGATCATTACTTTTCAGGCCCTCGATGTAATCCACGCGGGCCGTATCGACTCGTTCCTTGGCGGCCTTCATCCGTCGACGTGTAATTGTCAACATGGAATGAGAGCGCTTGATGGTCATCAGCACCGAATTTAATTCATGTGCGATTTCATCTTCCTGTGCCGCCAGAGCTGCACGGCCTTTTGCCACTTTCAACTCCATTTGACGAACTTGCGCCTTTTCCTGACGCAGCCACAAGGGAATCGAATACTCAAACCCAACATCCCAACTCTTCTGACCAGCGTCTAACAATGATGACACGGCGCTATTGGGGCCCACCAGGAGGGACTGTGGTTCTAAAAAGTTATAATTTTTCAAATTGTCGTTTACGGAAAGAGATTGGTTGCTGTAAAAGTTTTGACCAAATCCGTTAAGCCCATAGCCAGCCACAAAATCCAGTTTCGGGGCTACCAGCTTTCTCGCCGCGACCAGCTGCAATTCCAGGCTTTGTAAGTTGAGCTTCTGTCGCGTCAATTCGGTCCGATTGACGAGCGCCTCATACAGCGCGGTCGACCGGTTCATCGAAATGAGATCGGTACGAGGAATATCACTCGGGGAGATAAGTCGCGAGTCATCCAGGGACAAACCGAGCAACCGACGCAAGCGTCCTTCGGTCAGAAACAGATTTGAAAGTGCCAATTCTTCTCGGGTTTTTGACTCAAAAAAGGCATCTTCGGCCTGAAGTTCTTCAATTTTTGGATCAAGTTCGCGGCGTTCACGAGCACGATCCAGTGTGGATTCGGCATTTTTAGAGGTCTCTTTCTCTGACTCATAGTCTCGGTAATTTTGATAAAGATCCCAGTACAAGTCACCAATTTCGCGGACGAGGTTTTGCAGATTTTCTTGCAGATCAATTTCCGTTAAGCGTTTATTCATGTGCGCAATCACAATCCCCTGATTGATATAGCTAAAGCCTCGAGCGCGCTGCGTCAGCGGACCCGCGATCGAGGTAAACTCACGACCAGACCCCGCCCACACCGGTTGGCGGAAGTCTAATCCCAACACACCCGTAGAGCTCGAATTGAAAAACATATTCGGCTGGTTGGTCTGCTGATAATTCCAATTATTGTTAACGCCAAATATACCACCACTCAGCAGTTGCTGCTCAAGCCGTGTCTGATATTGTATTCCCTCGGTGGCCAGAATATTGTCCGGCGGAGCGGCGAGTGTGGTATTTTGAAAGTTTTTGTCGTTACCGTATTTGACGGATGTCTGCCAGCGCGGATCGAAATCCGACAGTGCGGCATCGACACCACGAGACCCAAAGAGAACACCTGCATCCTGAATTGCGGGGTCGTAGGCCGATGGAACGACATCAGGGCTTTGTAAAATGGGATTATTGGGTGTCATGAACTGAGCGTTTTGACGAATAATCGTACTATTTTCGACACCGATTCGAATCGCCTCGGCCAGAGAGAGTAACCACTGGTTTTCGAGATTGGGAGCTTTCAGTTCCCGACCAGCCCCCATGGAGGGGGGCAGTACCGATGAGCGAATCGTCGGATCTGGTTCGGCAACCTCTCGCGCCAATCTGTCATAGTATTCGACAAATTGGTTTTGAATGTGAGGATCCGTGCCTCGCCAGGCGGCGCAGCCTGCGAGCGTGAAAACGAAGGCTGCCCGATACGCAAAGCACCAGGAAAGGCGCACACGCCGATTAAAGTCCGACACGGTTTGGTCGTCCTAATGGAAATAAATTGGGGGAGTTTTTGTCGTGAGATGTGATCGGCGCAAGGGGGGGAGAACCCCAAGATTGGCGATTCTTATCACAGAGTTGTTGTTGAGTCTACAGCAGAATTTGTGAACACGCCGTTGCTGAAAACTACGGCCTCTGCAGCGAGCCCCAAAAATCTCGACGAGCGAAACTCGACAGACGCAACCAAGCCTTCAGCCTGGTTGCAAGTCGTGCGGCATCGTGTCGGTGCAAGTTGTTCGCGTCCGTGCGGCCGAGGCTGAGTGAAAATCAACGGAACCCGCCGGGTGTGATCCTGGATTGACCCAGTGTCAACGAATTTCCCGCCCCTTGCCCCGTGACAGGTTTCTGTAAGAACTTAGGAAGCTGCACCTGCTCAAAGAATTCGTAGTTCGGTTTTTCGCATGATCGGAGGTAACTTTCCATGTTTTCGCCCCGTTTCAGCTGCACAAAAAACGGCCTATTCGATCCAGCCGTTTCCCAGGCGGGTTGATTTTGGAAGACAAATTTTACGCGTGTCAGGTACTCTTTGAACTTGTAATCACCGGTATTAAAAAAGCGAATTTCCGATTCCTTGGGCCCCTCGACGGTCGCCACGAGATCAATTGTTCCGTTCGGCCCCACCTTGCACTGGACCGCATTCAATTGTTTTGTCAGTCCTTTGGTCACCCGCTCACGCTCGGCAGGGTCGAAAATTCCATTCACGTCGATCCGCACCGTGGTCCCCGCTTTCAACACAAAAAGATTCGGGTCAGTCAGTGCTTTTTTCAACAGTTCTTTGGCCGCCGGATGAGGGATCTGAGTGGGAATCAAAGCCCCTGGTTTTTTCTCGCCGTCCGTCAAGGCAAAATACGTGACCCCCGCAACAACACGAACCTGTTCTGCCCCATCATAGGTCCAAAGCTTCAGCTGATTTTCGAGATCGATCAGATACTTGTTTCCCGCGAGAACATAGTTGTCATCCGGAAATTCGATGCTTCCATGAATATTAATGCCAGGGCAAGGAATCACGTGTTCCAGTTTTCCCGACGCAACATCCCAGACCAGCACTTTGTTGAAAGCGACACAGGCCAACCGTTTGGCCGAAGGGCTGAAGGCCAGATAGGGCCATTGCAATTTTTCGGGTGTTGGCTGCTGTGCGACCGCTTCCTGTTTTTCAATGTCAAATAGCCCGACATCCGTTCCGTTCGAGTAGGCGATCCATTTCCGATCGGGGCTGAGTGCCGGTACGGCACCACCGACCGTATCAAAGTGACAGATCGGCTCAATTTCAGGAAACTTCCACAGCACCACCTTCCCCTCACGACTCGATGTTACCAGTCGTTCGGCATCGATAAATTCGGCCCACAGGACATCACGAGCAGAACCTTGATCCCCATCGTAGGGAATCCAGGAGACCGTTTTCGAGACCTTGTTTCCCTTGGGGCTCCAAATTTCGAGACGGTCCTGATTCCCAAAGCCGAATTCCTCGCGGCGCATCACCACTTGTCGCCCATCATCATGCAGTGCAATGGGGGACATCTTTCCCGTTCCCACGGCAGGTGTTCCACACTTTCCCGTGGTCAGATCGCACAAGGCGATGCGTGTGGTTCCCGCTTCTTTATCCAGCAGGAATCCGACGACGGCAGTCGGTTTCGTACCGCGATTGAACGCCAAGCCCTTGAGGCCTTC
>CAMBQP010000190.1 GCA_945869955.1 Schlesneria paludicola DSM 18645 | reverse complement strand
TTGACTCTTTTTCTTATTCGTTTGATTCGTTTGATTCGTATTATTCGTGGTTCACAATCTTCGTGTTTTTCCCCTCAGGCCCCTGTCGTCTGACGCCGGACCAGATCGCTGATGGCGTCAACATGTGCCACAATATCACGCCTCAACGCAGCGGGATCTAAACCACAGCCCAGTCGACGAGCCAGAAACTGAAAAGCGTCTGTCCCCGACGAGGGGACCGTCAGATCGCGCGCATCGCCCCGAACCATCCGTAACGCATCGATCAGTCGACGAAAAAAGCCATAGCCTTCTCGCAACGTGACGTGTTCCGAGTCCGAAAGGACTCCCACCCGACGCATCTCGTCAATCGCCTGCCGCGTATTCTGGACCCGCAGCGTCCGATGTCGGCCACCATGAGTAATCTGCATCGCCTGCACCAGATACTCGATATCCACTAATCCACCCGGACTCAGTTTGGCATTGAACTCGCCCGACGCAACCAGTTGCCGCACTTGTCGCTCACGCATCGCGCGCATCGACGCGAAGTCAAACGGCGGCCCCTCATATAAATAACGATCTCGCAGCGCAATCAGTTTTTCCCCCAGACCGGGTGCCCCCGTGATTGGTCGAAGTTTGATCAACGCCTGACGCTCGTACGGCCACGCTGCACCGTTGGGATCGAAATACCGCTGAAAGGCATCGAGCGAGACAGCCAGCGGCCCCGAACGCCCATAGGGACGCAATCGCAAATCAATGTGAAAAATCCCCTCCTGCCGCGCCACAATCGAATGCACACTCGACTCGACCAGTCGCTGGTAAAAGTTCGAATTGGAAATCGACTGGCGACCATCCGTCATCCCCTCTTCGTCATACACAAACATCAGCTCAATGTCCGAGGCAAACCCCAATTCCTGCCCGCCACATTTCCCCAACGCACAGACCACCAGCGAGGCCCGTTCGCCATCAGGGCGTTTGGGGGTTCCGTAACGATCCAGCAATTCCCGTTCGCTCAGCTGCAGACTGGTCGAGACTACGACCTCTGCCATGTCGGTTAATTCTTCGGCAAACCGGTCAAAGTCACCACAGTGTCCGAGAATATGACGCAAGTCGATCCGGAACATTTCACGATCTTTGAACGCGTTCAAGCATTGCCGCTGTGTGATCAGATCATTGCTGGCCGCCAGCTCAATCGCCAAATCACGCCAGAGCAACGTTTTCGACTTCGCTCCTTCAATTCCGGTGATATCACTCAAAACCGGGAACAGATTGGCATACTGCAGCCTGAGAAAATCCTCCCACAGAAAGTCGCTGACCCCCAGGACTTTGGCGAGTGCCGTCAGCACTTCTGGCCGCTCCAGCGACGACAACTGATCTGTCCAGTCGGGTTGCTGGAACAGCTCACTCAAAAAGGAACGAAAATGCAGTAACGCCGCCTTGGGATTGGGTGAGCCGGGAAGCAAATGGGTAAAATGTTTGATCAACACAATCGCGGCCTGCAATTCCTGTAGCCGACGCTGATCCAGAATTTTGCCGTGACGATTTGCATCCGAAACATACAGCACATCCGCCGCCGCGTGGCCATCAGAACGGATCACCACTTTTTCAATCGAAACCCCACTCAGTGCCAGCGAATTGGTCAGCTCATACAAAAATCCGATGGTATCCTCACCCCGGATCCGCAAGACCGTCAACTGGTCGTGTGATTCATTATCAATGCTCAATTCCAGCGGTGTCGGCTTAGAAGCCACATCCGGTGAACCTTCGAGTGCCTCGGCAACGCGCGATGCCAGACGCCCCTGTGCTTCATGACTGCGACCTGACTGGGAAAGGAGCAGCAGTTCCGTCAGATCCACTTCATAACGACTCCAGACTTCAAACATCACCGCCTCGATCGACGAACGAACGGTAAAGACATCCGCAAACGTTCGCCCCGACTCTTTCGTTTTTTTCTTCCCCTGGACCGGTTCGTCCGTCGAGACATACCCATTCACGATATTAAAACCATAGGCGAACAGCAGCCCACAAATCAGTGACAACCCCCCAGGCTGGTCAATTCCGAGCACCCGCACCCGCCAGGATCCGTCCCCTTCAGAACGGGCCAGCACGCGCACGGGGCGGTCGCTGTTGAGCGTTTTCAAGATTTGTGGATGCTCGCGTCGCTCTTCCTCACTAAAGGCGAACCCGCTCTCCAGGTCCACGGCATCCGCTTCCCCCCCCGATCCCGCTGCCGATCCCGCTGCCGACGGTCGCGGCGGCAATCTCAGTTCGGCGGGCGTCGCCCCGACCAGATTGTCAGGGGACTCAATATTGGCGGTGTCGATCACGTATTTTTGAAAAATGGCCCGAATCGCCCGGCAGTGCTGACCATAGTGGACCAGGAAGAGTTCCCCATCGCGAAAGTCAAGCCGCCGCGCCAGGGCATTCAATTCGTCAGGATCGGTCGGCAGCGAATGCTCCTGGCGATTGTGCATCAACTGCAAGGCATGTTCGATCGTTCGCAAAAACAGATATCCATCCGCCAAACAGCGATATTCGTCCGCCCGAATCAAATCAAAATCGGCCAGTCGGATCAGTCCATCCAGCGTGTTCGCAGACCGAATCTGCGGAACCCGCTGTCCATGAATCAACTGTAAAGACTGCACGACGAACTCGACATCCCGAATCGAACCGTTCCCCGATTTGACCTCGCCAAACGCCCGCCCCCGTCGTTCCAGTTGAGCCTCGATCTGATTCTTCGCCGATCGAATACTCACACAAACCGCCTGCGGATCGTTGCCAAAAATGAGCGGTGCGGCGTTGTTTAACAGGCTTTGTCCGATCGCAAAATTCCCCGCAACCACCCGCCCTTTCAATAACGCCTGCTTTTCCCAAAGTTCCGCCTGTGACCGCAGGTAGTCCAGATAAACCGGCACGGGAACCACCAGCTCACCCGCACGCCCCCACGGTCGCAACCGCATGTCGACGCGATACAGAAAACCTTCACCCGTCGCATCCTGCAAGGCCTTGATCAATCGCTGGGCGAGCGTCGTCAGCGAAGCTCTTCCCGGTGCTGCAATCGGCGATCCCCCCTCGCCAGCCCGCTTTTTCTCGCGGGAACCGGTCTCGGCTGAGCCCGCCCCTGCCTGCTGAGGCCCCGCCCCTGCCCGGTGAGACCCCACTCCCTCCCGGTGCGACAGCGTCAGGAAAATCAGGTCGATATCCGAGCTGTAATTTAACTCTTCTCCCCCCAGTTTCCCCAGCGCCAGCACCGAAAACTCCGTCGCATCCATCCCAAGATCGGTCGCTACTAATCGAAGACAGGCTTCAATCAAGCCATCCGCCAGCAGGCTTAACTGCACCGTCGCCGACCGAAAATCGAATCTCCCAAACGAATCACAGGCACCAATCCGCAGTAATTCGGATCGCTGGTATCGCCTGAGTGCATCCAGTTTACCCGGAAAGGTGGTTTCCAATTCCGCCGCAGCCAGCCCCCCCTCGATGAACTCTTCGCGACTTTTCAGGTCAGCCATCAGCCGATGTTGAATCAATTGCCGCAGGGCCATCGGATTGCGGAGGAGCGTTTCCGTGAGATAACGACTTCCCACAAACAGTTTGATCAGCATTTCCAGCGCGGGGGGGTTGTCAACCAGAAACGACGAAAGTTCACCCGGATCACCCGACCGCAGCACAAATCGCTCAAAATCGACCAGCAATTCGTCCGCATCGTCCATTTCGGCCAGCAAGAGCAGCAAGCGGTCCAGGCATTCGCTGGAAGTCCCCGTCTGCAAAAGTGCTTTCAAGCGCACAGCGGCCCCGGCCGAATCACGAAACCCGAGGGATGCCAGCCACTCGGTGACCGCAGCGACTGCGGCCTTGTCACCATCCACCAAGAGTTGCAAGGAATTTTTCATGTCAATCAAAGTACCAAAACCAGCAGGATCCTGAGAAGCGTCTGCCAACCCAGGATTTCAAAAAGGACAGAACCGGGGTGACGGCCGCGACAAATTCCGAAAAAGAGGATGAAAATCAAGTTTTTGACGACTGTCAGCGGTCAATTCTGACCGACAGAACGTGCGGCGGTCAAAAGATCTTGTTTTTCTCGACCAGCTGGACTTGCAACAGAATGGCGAATTCAATATCACATGTCCCGCACGACAACATTCCCCGATAGCTCAATAGGTAGAGCGAGCGGCTGTTAACCGCTAGGTCCTAGGTTCGAGCCCTAGTCGGGGAGCTTCGTCCAGTTCTGGACATAACACGATTAAGAAACCCTCGTCTGCAGCTTGTTTGCGGTCGGGGGTTTTGTATTTGATGGTTGCGAATTTCGTTTCCGAATTCGACCTTCTGCTTTGATATTTGCAGGCGGCGCAATCCGCGACGGAATTGACTGAACTGCTCTGCAGGAAAACCACTTACGCTCGCAGAAAGTGGTTCGAGTCCCAAGTGAATGCCCTTTCCGTCGGAGAGACGAGCCAATTTGGTTTATGCCGGGCGGCAACTCTCGAATCTGCGACCAACGGTCAGCGGTTCCCACACTACCTGACCTGTTCGTTGTCTCGTATAATGGGGATGGGTAATCCTTGAGGGTCTTTCAAGTTGCCAGGAGTTTCAGAACCGAACAGGGGGCGGGAAAAAGTCCTTCAGGATCCGTGTTGGCCGACTTCGTCCTCATTCGATTCGCTCGGATGAGACCTTTCGGTTTGGAGGTTTTCAACGATGGCTTATCGATTGTGGCTGCCAGGTCTCTTGATTGCCGGATTCTGCTTCACTGCCTCCGCTGCAGACAACCCCAATATTCTCGTGATCATGGCGGACGACGTCGGATGGATGAATGTCTCGGCTTATGGCGGCGACATCATGGGTGTTCGCACGCCGAACATCGACCGCATCGGTCGAGAGGGGATTCGCTTTACCTCATTTTATGCACAGCCGAGTTGTACAGCCGGACGAGCGGCATTCCTGACCGGCCAGCTTCCTGTGCGAACTGGATTAACAACTGTTGGCACACCGGGTTCCCCGGCCGGATTGCAAAAGGAAGACATCACGCTCGCAGAGATTCTTAAAACGAAGGGCTACGCGACCGCCCAGTTCGGCAAGAACCACCTCGGCGACCTCGAAGAACACCTGCCGCACCGCCACGGCTTCGACGAGTACTTCGGCAACCTCTACCACCTCAACGGCAATGAGGATCTGGAAGATCCAGACCGCCCGACCGATCCCGAGTTCCGCAAGAAGTTCGACCCGCGCGGAGTCGTTTCTGGCACGGCCGATGGCCTCACCCAGGATGAAGGCCCGCTGAGCACCAAACGCATGGAAACCTTCGACGATGAGATCGTCGCCAAATCGCTCAATTTTCTCGACCGCAAAGCCAAAGACAAAAAGCCGTTCTTCCTCTGGCACTGCTCGGCCCGCCTGCATGTGTTCTTCCACTTCAAGGAAGGGGTCCGCGGGAAGTCTCGCGCCGGTCGCGAGGATGTTTATGGCGATGCTCTTGCCGAACACGACGGCCATGTCGGTCAACTCCTGGCGAAGCTCGAGGCCACCGGCCTCGATCAGAACACGATCGTTATCTACGTGACCGACAACGGAGCCTATCAGTACATGTGGCCCGAAGGTGGCACGAGCCCCTTCCGCGGCGACAAGGGAACGACTTGGGAAGGGGGAGTTCGCGTCCCCTGTATGATCCGTTGGCCCGGCTCGGTCGGTGGCCGCGTCAGCAGTGAGATCGTGGACATGACGGACTTATTGCCTACCTTGGCCGCCGTTGCTGGCGAGACTGATGCTGTGGAGAAACTGAAGAAGGGCGCTGACTACGGCGACAAGAATTACAAAGTACATCTCGACGGTTATGACCAGACAGCACTCTTCACAGGCAAAAGCGACAAATCAGCTCGCAAGTTCGTCTTCTACTACGACGAGACTGTACTCACGGCGATTCGCTATGAATCGTTCAAAGTCACCTTCTCCATGAAGGAAAGTGGGCATTGGGACGACCCCTTGATCGGTCTCGGCCGACCGATGATCACCAACCTCCGCATGGACCCTTTCGAACGACAAACCGGCGACGTGAACCGCCAGTATGCGGAACACAAAACCTGGGTACTCACGCCCATCGTCGGCGTCGCTGAGAAACATCTGGCGACTTTTCGTGATTTTCCCGTCCGCCAGCTTGGCCTGAGCGCGCAGATGGCAAAGACCCTCGAAGGGATCCAGTCGCAGATCTTGAAGCTCAAGCCCAATCATTAACCGATTCTTGAAACGGAGGAACTCGCTTCATGAAGATCAACTCGGTATTCGCGGTTCTCAGCCTCGCGCTGGGATATGCCTTCGCGTTAAGGGCAAATGCACAAGAGATTCTGCCATTCCCACCCACGCCAACCGGTTCCTCTCCCGGGCTGACGATTCAGGATTCCACCTACAAGAAACGGGTCGAGCCGAAGCGACTGGCTGAAGGTGCGCCGAATATCCTCGTCATCCTCATGGACGATCTTGGCCCCGGTACCCCCTCAACCTATGGCGGCGAAATCAATACCCAGACGCTCGATCGCGTCGCAAAGTTGGGTGTCTCGTTCAATCGCTTCCACTCCACGGCCATGTGTTCCCCCTCGCGGGCAGCGCTGCTCACTGGTCGCAATCACACCCGTGTCGGTAACGGTCAGATCGCGGCCATTGCCAATGACTTCGACGGTTTCAGCGGCACGATCCCGAAGTCCTCAGCCACGGTCGCCGAAGTGCTCAAGAACTACGGCTACAACACAGGTGCCTGGGGGAAATGGCACAACACGCCGGAAGAGCAGATCACTTCCAAAGGACCATTTGATTATTGGCCCACCGGTTATGGATTCGAGTATTTCTACGGCTTCCTCGCTGGCGAGGCTTCGCAATATGAGCCTACCCTGACCCGCAACACATCGCCGGTCACCGAACAGATCCCCAAGGGCTACCACCTCACAGAGGACATCGCGCAGGACGCGATTAAGTGGCTGCGGGAACAGAAGGCATATTCCCCGGACAAACCGTTCTTCATGTATTGGGCACCCGGTGCATCGCACGGTCCACATCAGGTCATGAAAGAATGGGCTGACAAGTACCAGGGGAAGTTCGACGACGGCTGGGACAAGTATCGAGAACGCGTGTTCGCCAGGGCCAGGGCCAAGGGCTGGATTCCACAGACCGCACAGCTCACGCCGCGCCCCGAGTCGATGGCATCTTGGGATTCGATCCCCGAAGGGGAAAAGCCATTCCAACGCCGTCTGATGGAAGTCTTTGCCGGTTTCACCGAGCACGCTGACTACAATGCTGGTCGCGTGATTGATGAAATCGAACGCCAGGGCAAACTGGATAACACGTTGATTTTCTACATCTGGGGTGACAACGGCTCTTCTGCTGAAGGGCTCTACGGCACGATCAGCGAGCAACTCGCACAGAACGGGATTCCGACCAAGATTTCGCAGCACCTTGAGGCGCTTGAGGAACTCGGCGGACTCGACGCGCTGGGCGGTCCGAAAACCGACAACATGTATCACGCAGGTTGGGCTTGGGCGGGGAGCACTCCTTACAAATCCACTAAGCTCGTCGGTGCCCACTTTGGCGGCACTCGCCAGCCGATGGCCGTCTCATGGCCGAAACGCATTAAGGCGGACCCAACAGCGCGACCGCAGTTCCACCACGTCATCGATATTGTGCCGACGATCTACGAACTGACCAAGATCACGCCACCCAAAGTGGTGAACGGATTCGAACAGGATTCGATTGACGGCGTCAGTATGGCCTATGCGTTCGGCGATGCCAAAGCACCGGGAGCGCGGAAGACGCAGTTTTTCGACATCATGGCCAGCCGTGGGATTTACCATGACGGTTGGTTCGCAAGCGCCCCCGGCCCGCGTGAACCGTGGGTGGGCGGCATACCGAAGGGGATCAAGGAATGGTCGCCGCTCACGGACAAATGGGAGCTTTATCACCTCGATGAAGACTGGAGCCAGGCGAACGATCTCGCCGCCGTGAATCCGAAGAAACTTGAACAGCTAAAACTGCTCTTTCTGGTCGAATCCACGAAGAACAAGAACCTGCCCATCGGTGGCGGCTTGTGGTCGACCGCCATGTTCCATCCCGAGGACGCGCCCGCCTCAGCCCTCACAGAATGGACCTTCGATGCCCCCATCACCCGGATGCCAGAGTCCGCTGCGCCCAAACTCGGCAAGCAAGACAGCCTGGTCAGCATGGAGGTGGATGTTCCTGAAAACGCAAACGGGGTGCTCTATGCGCTGGCTGGATTTTCCGGCGGCATCACTTGCTACGTGAAAGACGGCTTCCTGTGCTACGAGTTCAACTTGTTCGAGATTCAGCGCACCAAGCTCAAGTCCAAAAACAAGCTGCCGACGGGGATGGTGAAGATTGAAGTCGAATCCAAATTGGTCAGTAAAATCGGTGGGCCGATGGATATCACGCTCAAAGTGAATGATAAAGAGGTGGCACAAGGGCGCGTGCCGGCCGCCATGTCCCTGCACTTTACTTCGAATGCGACTTTTGATATCGGTGCAGATCTCGATTCCCCCGTCTCCCTCGATTACTTCGACCAGGCACCGTTCAAGTTCAATGGCACCATTGGCGCGACGAGGATCGCGTATCCCAAGAAGTAAGAACCACCAATGAGAACCAGACTCCCCATGCTCGCCTCCCTGAGCTGCCTTGTCACTATGGCATTCGCCGCCACAGGCGACGACGGATCAGTATTGCCATTCCCGTCGGCTCCCACCGTCAGCAAGGCGGGGCGAACGCTGCAAGAATCCATCCACAGACGTCGCGTCGAACCGAATCGTCTGCCGAAAGGCGCACCGAACGTGCTGATCGTGCTCATCGACGACGCCGGGTTCGGAGTACCAGATACCTTCGGCGGATTCGCCCACACGCCGACGCTGTCGAAATTGCGCAACGAGGGAATCAGCTACAACCGCTTCCATACCACGTCGATCTGTTCGCCGACTCGCGCCGCATTGCTCACCGGACGCAATCACCAGCGAGTTAGCAGCGGCACCATTGCCGAGCGCGCGGTGGATTGGGATGGCTACACAGGCATCATCCCGAAATCTGCCGCGACGATGGCTGAAGTTCTGAAAAACTACGGTTACAAGACATCCGCCTTTGGCAAATGGCATAACACGCCCGCCGACCAGACCACAGCCATGGGACCGTTCAACTATTGGCCCACAGGCTATGGCTTCGAGTACTTCTATGGCTTCCTGGCGGGAGAAACATCGCAATGGGAGCCGCGTCTCGTCGAGAACACAACAGCCATCGAGCCGCCGCATGATGAGAAATATCACCTCACCGAAGACATGGCGGAAAAGGGGATCACCTGGCTGAAGAAGCATCGCGCATTTTCCCCGGATAAGCCGTTCCTCATGTACTGGGCACCCGGCGGCGTCCACGGCCCGCACCACGTCAACGCATTCTGGGCGGCCAAATACCAAGGCAAATTCAACCAAGGTTGGGACAAGCTGCGCGAGGAAGTCTTCGCCCGTCAGAAAGCGCTCGGCTGGATTCCCGCCAATGCCGAACTCACCCCGCGCGACCAGACCATGCCCGCCTGGACGGATATCCCTGATGCGGAACGTGCTTTCCAAACTCGCCTGATGGAACTCTATGCCGGCTTCTGCGAACACACTGACGCCCAGGTCGGCAAGCTGATCGATTTCCTCGACGAGTCCGGTCAGCGTGACAACACGATCATCCTCTACCTTTGGGGAGACAACGGTTCGTCGGCCGAAGGTCAGAACGGCTCAATCAGCGAACTCCTCGCACAGAACCAGATCCCCAACACCATTGCCCAGCAGATCAAGGCACTCGACGGACTGGGCGGCCTGAAGGCGCTGGGCGGCCCATTAACCGACAACATCTATCATGCGAGCTGGGCCTGGGCAGGGAGCACACCCTTCCGCTCCACAAAACTCGTCGCCGCTCATTTCGGCGGCACACGCAACCCGCTCGTCGTTTCCTGGCCGAAGAAGATCAAGGCCGACAAAACACCCCGATCGCAGTTTTATCACGTCAACGACATTGCTCCGACGCTGTATGATGTGATCGGCATCAAGGCCCCGAAGGAAGTAAACGGTTTCCCGCAGGACCCCATCGATGGCGTCAGTATGGCCGCCAGCTTTACCGACTCGAAGACGCCGGAAAATAAACACGTCCAGTATTTCGACAACAACGGCAGCGACGGCATTTATAAAGATGGCTGGTATGCCTGTACGTTCGGACCGCTCAGTCCTTGGCTAAATGCCCAGCCCGGACTCGATCAATGGGATTCGTCCAAAGCCGTCTGGGAACTTTATGACCTCACCCAGGACTTCTCACAGATGCACGATCTCGCAAAGGAGCATCCAGAGAAAATTGAGGAACTGAAAAAGCTCTTTTTGGCACAGGCCGAAGAAAACAAAGTGTTCCCCATCGGGGCTGGCATCTGGCTGCGCATTCATCCCGAAGACCGGATCAGATCACCCTACACGAGTTGGACTTTCGACGATACGACCACTCGCATGCCCGAGTTCACAGCGCCCGCGTTGGGCAACCACAACAACACGGTCACCATCAACCTCGAATGCGGCGAGAATGCCAATGGCGTGCTCTACGCGATGGGCGGCGCGGGTGGTGGGCTCACTTGCTACATGGACAAGGGCCATCTGGCCTTCGAATACAATCTCATGATTATTGACCGCTCGATTGCGAAGTCGGCGGAAAAGATCGCCGCCGGGAAGCACACGATTGTCGTCAACACCGCACTCAAGGCCGCAAAACCCGGTGCACCCGCCGACATCGTGCTCACTGTGGACGGCAAGGAAGTCGCACGAACCACAGCAAAGATGACCGTCCCGGCCGCGTTCACTGCGAGCGAAACTTTCGATGTCGGCACCGATCTCGGTTCAACAGTGTCCCGCGACTATTTTGAACGACGCCCGTTTAAGTTCGATGGAAAGATCAACAAAGTCAAGGTGGTCTTGGAGTGAATTCGGAAGTCTTCTGCTCAGGCCGATTCGACACTGCGAAAAGGGAGAACTGAGTTTAAGCAAGAGTTCGTTTCATGAAGCGGAAAACTCCTCATTCAAAGCTGTCATTCGACCGGAGTCGCATGACTTGAGTCTATAAAGAACTTGGGTCACTCGTGCCCGGCTGACGCCTAGGAACCGAGCCAAAGCCGCCCGGCGCTCGAACTTTTCTGAGTCCATCAATGATTAGTAATGGCGAGCGAGTTTCAGCCGGTCGCGGAGTGGTGCTGGACGTGGCGTTTTCGGCTCAGGTTTGGCGGCAACCGGATTCCACGGGTAAAATTCGTAGGTGCGGCGGTGACGTAACTGCTTGGTGGCGTGAGCACCTAGCTCGACGAATCCCCGATTTGTATGCTGAACGCCTCGGGGAGCTTCGTCCGTAAGATGTTTTTCGAATGGTTTGCGGACTCTTGATTTTGGTCGAGCATGGTTCTGTTTGCGATCTCGTACGTTTGAAGATCACGCACGGGTATCATCCTCATTTGGATACTTTGGTCGATCCGACCGACGCACCCAGAAACTTACAGAATTCTCCGGTCGGGTTAGCCGATTTCTTTGGCGGACTGATTGCCGCCCACTTTGAAGAGGAATGATCGATTGGTGTGGGTCTGATTTATTGCCTGCACAAGCCACTTACACCAAGTCCAACCCGCGCATGTTGCCGGTGCTCGAGGCGAATCGGTCGGTCTCGACTCCGAGCCTCTGAAGCATGCTTACAAAAAGATTTGCCAGCGGCGTGTTCTGTTTGTTCTCGAACGCCAAATGTTGTCCGTGTCGAAAGCCACCGCCTGCGAGAAGGACCGGCAGATTCACGTTCGAATGCGTATTGGCGTCGCCCATGCAGGTGCCGAACAGCACCATCGTGCGATCCATCAGCATCGCGTCTTGTTCCTGAGTCGATTTCAGCCGGTCCAAGAGGCTCGCGAATTTGGCCAGGCCCGCTTTCTCAATCGTTTCGAGTTGTGACAAAGCGTC
>CAMBQP010000189.1 GCA_945869955.1 Schlesneria paludicola DSM 18645 | reverse complement strand
GAGTGATCACTGCCAGATCACTGCGGTAGGTGGGTGAGCCTTCGTTTTGAGCCATGTAGCAGATCGTCACAAAGATTCGCCCGCCACGTCCGACACAGATTCCGACCGGTCGAGCTTGATCGAGGCCTTCGAGTAAGACTTGTTCTTTGGCGGTGAACGTTTTCCCTGTGGGTTCCAGCGGAAATCGTGAGACGGTCCGGCGGCACCAGCGGGCGACCAGCAGGTTATTACGGTAGGTTTCCGGCAGATAGGAGTCGGCATAGTATGCTTGCAGCACGGGGACGGCACGGCCCATCTCGTCATTGACCATGGCAGGAATATCGGCCCGATCAGGGGTTTTGCTCGTCATCCAGCCTCGTGGCCAGCTCCAGTACGACCCTTCGGTCACGTGCATTAACCGCCCAGGGGCGTACAGCGAGGGGATCCCCTCGTGGTCATTATCATTGGTGAAGAGATTTCCGTTGCGGTCGAAGCAGAGTCCACACGGATTCCGCAAACCCCGCGCGTAGGAACGAAGGTTGGTTCCATCGGGCCGTATCCGGAAAACGGCACCGACGCCGTTGTAGGGGATCGACGCCCACTGCTGCTGAAATCCCGCTTGATCCGGCTCTTGTTGAAGTACTCGATTCCCTGCAGCGGCATTTCCAACTCCCCCGCTCTTCCCGTCATCAACGCGCGAATGACCTGGCAATTCGACTCCCGTCACGCGACGCGCATCAACCGGCTTTGCCGACGGTTTGTAGAACATGGTCCAGTGGCCCCAGTGGTCGGGGCGAGTGAAGTCGCCGTAGTACCAGAGGGGATCTCCCATCGAGATATACAGGTCCCCTTCGGGGCCCCAGGCACAGGCGTGGAAACACTGGTGGACGTGTCCGTTGGGGACGCCCCAAAGCAAGCGTTCCGGCTTCAGTCCTTTGCGGTTTACTCGCCCACCGGGAATTCGATAGACGGCGCTGACGGTGACGAGGTAGAGGTCATCTCCCCGGACTTCGATATCATTCACCCAGGTGTGATCGGGGAATTCGTAGAGCAGTTTTCGGGGGAGATAGCGACCCGACTCATCCAGATCGTAGGCATAAAGTGTCCGTCGCCCCCCGACAAAGATCCGTCCGGTCGAGTCTGTGCGGACGGAAAGAAACGAATCGTCGGGGGACGAATCGAGCCGCACCACTTTGAGATTCGGGTCGGTGACGTGATAGTCCAATTCCTCGGCAAGCAAGGTGGAGGCGAACGAGGCGAGCGAGGCGATGAGCCCAACGAAAATCAACGGACGATGAAACATTTGCAGACTCCTGCGTCATGAGCTGGCTGCCGTAATCGATGAGGATCGTAAAAAGGTATCGAACAACGCCAGCGGTTGTAAGCGTTTGGCCTGCGATCTTGAGGGAAACCGTTTTGAATCCTCGTTTTGACGGGTGCGAAAGCGTGCAAACTCAAGATTTGTGGAACGTTTGTGACTTTCGTCGCGAAAACCCGTCTTGTCTGGTTTTCCCAGTCTGACTAGCATTCCACCGCGTGACAGGAGATGCAGCGGATTTGATCGCTTTTTTGTGCTGCTGGGTTCATTGTCTGCAACCTCATGTCTGTTCGCATTTGTCATCGGGCAAAATGATCGAGTACTGATACCGCTTTCTGGAATTACTACAAAAACCGCTGTCGTCACGACTATGTTCCGTGCAGGGCTGACTTTTATTCGCCGATTCCTTTTCGCTGCCGTACTCCTGGTTCTCCTGGTTTGTGGTGCTGAGGTGGCGGTGCGCGTGTATGAAGCCTCGACCGGTGACAGCGTCTGCTCGCAACGAGATGCGGTTTGCAGTGATCCTTCCCAGCTGACGATCCCTTCGTGGTCGTTTTATCAGGAACTGAAACCCCTCGCTGAAGCCCAGGTCGAATGCCGCGATTCCAATTCGCTGGTTGAGATTAAAACGAATAGTTTAGGTCTGCGTGGCCCGGAACTGGCCGTTCCCAAGCCTGCCAAGGTCTACCGGATTGTGATTCTTGGCGACGAAACACTCTTTGCCCCCGAAACCCCCGATGGGGATCACTTTTGCACAATCCTGCAAGATCGGCTGCAACAAACGGCGAACATCAACATCGAAGTCGTCAATGCGGCGATTCCTGGCCATTGTCCGCTCACCGAGTTTCTTTTATTTAAACAGCGGATCATAGGCTTGCAACCGGATCTGGTGTTACTCCATTTTGACTGGTCCGATGTCGCGGACGATCGCCAGATTCGACGCTTGGCGCACTGTAATGATGCCGGAGTCCCTCTCTCTTGCCCGCACGTCAAACTGACTCGGACCATGAAGGGGGCCCCGCACGAAATCTGGCGAAAGCAATTTCGCTTGTTTGATTGGGGTCTGACAGCTGTGAGTGCCGAATGGAAGCAGAAGATCGCCAGGCAAACCGCAATCAGTCGTGAAACCGACACGAACCCCTATGCGTTCCTGCGCGACGAGCGTCCTGAGCGAAATCTGTCGTTCCGCCGTTCCGTCGGACCCGTTGCCGACTTGTCAGGCTTTTGTCGTTCCGTCAACATCCCGTTTGCTCTGTTGACTTCCCCCAAGCCTTGGCAAGTCTCGGAAAAGTGTAGTCGTGGCCAGGGAGTTCGGGTTGCGGCGGGGGTGGCTCAGGATGCCCTTTATT
Organism: Schlesneria paludicola DSM 18645; assembly: GCA_945869955.1. Classification (GTDB taxonomy): domain Bacteria; phylum Planctomycetota; class Planctomycetia; order Planctomycetales; family Planctomycetaceae; genus Schlesneria; species Schlesneria paludicola_B. Next base: position 9,361 of record CAMBQP010000189.1, on the reverse strand, counting down.
CGAATCGTGCCCCATTCGATGTGCTGGCCCGATTTGCGGACCGTGCTGGCATCCCTTTCATTGACGGTTCGATGGTGATCACACCAGGTCGTGATGCTGAGCTGAATTTTTTGCGGTTTGCACCTCGCTGGTCCGTAGCTGGACATCTGCGGCTGGCTGAATTGACCGCAAGGTTTCTGCATGAACGGATCTCTGGACCTTGGAATCCGTCCTCTCTTCAGCAAAATGAGCAGCCCATTACCGAGGTCCGTCCTGCAGCAACGGAAATTCAGCAGGTGGGTGGACAACGAATCCGCCCGCGTCGAGTTCTGCCGGATTCGGACGGACAGTAGTTTCACTGTTGGTCGCGTCTTTTTTTGGGTAAGTTGATGAAGTCTCTTCTGAAGTCGATTCTTCCCTGCGAGAAATCATCATGAATGCACCAACGAAGTCTGAAATCTATTTTCATACCGCCGCAGATCATCTGAAACTCTCGGATCGCATGCGGACGTTATTGTTGACCCCGGCACGGGATGTCAAAGTGCAACTGGCCATTCGGTTAGACGATGGCGAGATCGGGACCTTTGTCGGTTACCGTGTTCAGCATGACGGTGCCCGTGGCCCCATGAAAGGGGGACTGCGATATCACCCCGAAGTGGATGATGAAGAAGTGCAGACGCTGGCTCAATTGATGACCTGGAAAACCGCCGTGGTCGATCTGCCCTACGGTGGGGCCAAAGGGGGGATTGCCGTCGACCCTCGCAGCTTGAGCAAAGGGGAGCTCGAGCGACTGACTCGTAAGTTTGTGGATCAAATCCACGATATGGTGGGACCCGATACCGATATCCCCGCACCGGATATGGGGACCAATGGCCAGGTGATGGCCTGGTTCATGAATCAGTATCAGAAATATCATGGATTTCAGCCCGCTTGTGTCACCGGCAAACCGCTGGAACTGCACGGCTGTGAAGGGCGTGAAGAGGCAACCGGTCGGGGTGTCGTGATCATCGCCGACCGCCTGTTCCAGCAACTCGGCAAGACATTAAAGGGGAAGAAAGTCGCACTGCAGGGATTTGGAAATGTCGGCACGTTCACCGCCAAGTTCCTGCACGAACGGGGAGCTCGCGTCGTGGCGATCACTGACGTGCGAGGGGGATGTGCCAACCCCAAGGGACTCGATATCCCTCAATTGACCGAGTACGCCAAATCCAACAACGGTGTCCAGGGTTTTCCTGGATCGGAAGCAATCACGAACGAACAGTTGTTTGCCACCAAGTGCGATCTCCTGATTCCTGCGGCGCTCGGTGGTCAACTCACCGCCGAAACCGCCCCGTTGGTTCAGGCGAAATTCATCGTCGAAGCGGCGAATGATCCGACCACTCCTGAAGCGGACGAGATCTTCCATCAGCGAGGAATTTTGGTGGTTCCCGATATTCTCGCCAATGCGGGTGGTGTCACCGTCAGCTATTTTGAATGGGTCCAGAATCGCTCGGTCGTCCATTGGCCCCTGGACGAAATCCGGGCCAAGCTGGAACAAAAGATGACCGCTGCCTTTGATGCCGTCTGGAAGATTTCCGAGGAACGAAAAGTGACAATGCGAACCGCCGCGTACATCTTGGGGATCGGTCGAGTTGCCCAGGCAACCGAACTGGCTGGAGTCAGCTGACCACGTTCGGATTCCTTCTTCCCGAATTACGATGCTCGGTCAGGCGAGAATTCCCTTCACGACGTTGCCGTGAACGTCGGTCAAACGGTAGTCACGGCCGGTATGCCGGAAGGTGAGCCGTTCGTGGTCGAGTCCCATCAGGTGCAGAATGGTCGCATGGAAGTCATGAATGTGAACCGGATCTTTTCCCACGTCGATCCCATAGTCATCCGATTCACCATAAGTGATCCCCGGTTTGACCCCGGCTCCCGCCAGCCATGACGAAAAGACCCAGTGATGATGTTCGCGTCCGGCCGCTCCTGCGGCCGAGTTAAACGGAGTCCGGCCAAACTCGGTCGTCCAGACAACCAGGGTATCGTCGAGCATCCCGCGCTGTTTCAGGTCGCGTAGCAATCCCGCAACCGGTTGATCCACGTTTTTTGCCAAAGGAGCATGCGTCAGCATATCGCCGTGGGCATCCCAGTTTCCTGACGAACCGACATCGATCAGTTCGACAAACCGCACACCCCGTTCCGCGAGGCGACGCGCCACGAGGCATTGCCAGGCAAATCCCTTCGTACTTCCTCGTTCGAGTCCGTATAGTTTCAATGTGGCATCGGTTTCTCCCGAGAGATCAAAGACCTCGGGCATTTCGGCCTGCATTCCGAACGCGGTTTCATACGATTTGATCCGCGCTGCCAGTTGCGGGTCATGGGTCGCCGAGGTCAAATGCCGTTGATTTCGCTGAGCGAGCAGTCCCAGTTCCAGTTCCTGCAACCGGCTGCTGGGAACCCGACGCTGGATGTTGGCAACCGGTTCGGGGCCCGGTAAAACCAGTGTCCCCTGATGTGAGCCCGGTAAGAAATCACTTCCCCAAACCTGTCCCCCCGCGTAAGGCGACTGGGGGGCGATCACCACAAACGAAGGGAGATTCCGGTTCACGGTTCCCAACCCGTAGCTGACCCACGACCCCAGGCTGGGGCGAGCGAAGGTAAACGATCCGGTATGGATTCCCAGTGTCGCTTCGTAATGATTCGTGTGATCCGATTTCATCGAACGGATTACGCACAGATCATCCACGCATTTTGCCAGCTCGGGAAACAGAGAGCTGACCTCGGTCCCCGATTCACCGTGCGGTGCAAAATCCCATTGGGGTCGCTTCAGGAACATCTGGTAGTCCCCTTTGCGTCCCTGAAATTCATTGATCGGAACGGTCTTCCCCGCATCGGCAAACAGTTTGGGTTTCGGGTCCCACGAATCGACGTGCGAGACCCCGCCGCTCATGTAGAGGAAGATGACTCGCTTGGCTTTCGGGGGAAAATGAGCCGGTCTGGGTGCCAGCGGATCGGCGGGAGCGGCAGGCGTCGATTCTTCTGCCAGTAACTGTGACACAATCCCCGGCAGCAGCAGTGAACCACCAACCATGGTTCGCAACAGACCGCGTCGTGAGGAATCGAATACAGGGTGATAAGTCATCGATTGATCAATCTAAATGGAGAAATTCGTTGCATCCAAACAGTGTTCGAACATAGGCAGCAAGCCCTCGCAATTCGATGTCACTCTGTCCGGCAGCGGTCAATTCGGTCCGATATGACTGTAAGAACTGCACCGCCTCGGCCTGTTCCAGATCGGTTAACGCACGACCAATCGCCAAGCGGCTGGCCAGGTTGATCTGTGCGGTTTCCAGGGCAGTCGCTGCGCGTAAGCGTGCGGCCAGCTTTTCTGATTTTGTATGCACAAACGGATCATTCAGGAAAAATAAAGCCTGCGTTGGAACGGTGGTTCCCAAACGAGCTGCGGTGCTGGCATTCGGATCGGCACCATCGAAAAGTGCCAGGAACGGATGTCGCTTCAAACGTTGGGTCATCAAATAGACGCTCCGCTTGTTATGGTCATAAACCGCGCTGAAGGGACCATGCTGCGAATAACCCCAGCTGATAGGGGTTGGAAACGGATGTTCCTGGGCCAAGGTCGTATCGAGTTCACCACTCACCATCAAGATCGCATCGCGAATCTCTTCCGCATCCAGGCGTCGACGGGCAAAGCCCACATAGAGATCCGTCACATCGACCGAGCCGTTTAGTCCAGAGAGTGGCAGATCATCTGCTGAGGCTTGCTGATACGTGGCACTCCGCATCACCAGTCGATGCATCGCTTTGACCGACCAGCCACTTTGCATGAACTGTCGAGCGAGGTGGTCGAGCAGTTCCGGATGCGTTGGGGGGACTCCTCGTACACCAAAATCATTCGGGGTTTTGACCAGCCCCCGTCCAAAATGATACTGCCAGATCCGGTTGACCATGACCCGAGCCGTTAAGGGGTTGTCGGTGCGTGTCAGCCATTGCGCCAGTTCGAGCCGCCCGCTTCCGGTGGTTCCGGCAGGGAGCGGTCCGCCATCGAGCACCCGTAGAAAGCTGCGAGGTACCTCGGGGCCAGGTCGATCAGGTTCTCCGCGGAGTTGCACACGGACATTATGTGGTGTCCCCTCTGCCATGCCGTACGTCAGGGGAAATGGGCCTTCGGCCAGCAGCTTGTTCAGTTCCTGTTTGGAAAGTTCGGCATCCGTAAGGGTCTCGGCCAGTTGTTGCCGAAGCTGCCGAACTTGGCTGCGGCGGAGTTGGCTTTTCGCTTTGAAATCTGTGGCGGTCGCGGGTTCCCATGCGGGAAATCCTGTTGCGGTAATGACAAAATTGTCCGCGTGTAGTGACGGCCTGACGCCGCCGAGATGACCATAGCTATCAATAAATGTGTAGTCGATGGCCCCGTCCCAACCGGTCGCCAGTTCCCCGGTAAACGCAGTTTTTGTAGTCGCCGACTTCAGCTGACCTTGATAGGTTTTTGTCGTGAGATTCAGCGTCACCTGGACCTGATACCATTCCCCAATCACCAGCGGGGCGACCACGTCTCGGGAATCGGCACTCCGCCGAAAAAAGTGGCGACCGTTGAAAAAGAGTTCCAGCGCGGCCGAGGGACCGGGGCCGTGACCGATGTAGTAACGCCACGAACCCTCTCCTCCAGCATCTGCATTCGCACAACGAAAATCAAACGCGACGAAAAGTTCCCCATTCGCATTCGGTTTAACGTTTGCCACCGTCCTGCCAAATCCATCGTACTCGGCCCGATTCGGCATCTGGATTCCCAGTTCACCGGGCGGGAACGAGGTTACAAATGGGCTTTGTCCCTGATTGGTCAGCTTGACCTGACTGTTGGGGCCTGGTTGCCAGGGGTTGGCTGGTGCGACCTCTGTGGTTTGCAGTTCAAAATCACCATCGAATCCGGTCAACTCTTCCAGTTCTTTCACAATCGCCACCGGGTCGCTACCGCTGGATGCAGGAGTGGCGACGACAAATTCGGTGGAAACGAGCGCAAAGGGTGAATCCTGTACCGCCAGATTGTCAAATTCGATCGCCGGAAGCGTGGATCCCGTCTGTTTGGATTCGCCTGGGTCAGCCGAATCCAGCACAACAAAATCGATGATCCCCGGCCAGTTGGTTGAACGCAATTTGTTTGAGAAGAATTCGGTCGTGTGCCCCGGCACACCAACTCGCCCCAGCAGTGTCCGGGCTTTAAGGTTCACCGCAAGCTGTAAATTTTGCCACTGACCGGAAGCAAGTAACGCAATCCGATCAGTGGTCTCACCCATTCGGAGCGAGAGCGAATCGGACGAGATCAGCACTTCCACTGCGGGTCCAGCGGAAAGAGATCCCATCCAGAACCGATGGCTTCGTTGAGCGTTGGGATCCGGTGCCGTCACCCGGAAATCCAGACTCAAATAGACGATCTCATGCAGCGGGCTTGATCGCTGTGGATATAACGCTTGTGCAATTTTATATTCGCCAGCCCCTGCGGGAATACTCGCCCCCACTCTGCCCCTCGGATAAACGTTTTTGAACGGGCTTTGAGCGGCATTGGTGACGGCGATTTTTCCCTCATACAACCAGGGAGGAACCAGTACGCCGTTACTCCCCCCCGCCGCTGCCGCCTGCATTTCAAAGTCGCCATCCAGGTCATTGAGCGACCTGAGAATCGCCCCTGGAACCGGTTGCTTTTGCCGTTCAAGGCTGGCTGCAATGGTCGCCACGCGAGTTTCATATGCGCGCCATTTCGGCAACGATTCGCTCGGCGGCAACAGCGGCACCATGGAGCGAACTTTTTGCTTCTGTTCGGATCCCGGAAAAGCATAACGGCTGCTGTCAAAGATTCCGTACAGTCCATAGTAGTCCTGCATCGAGATCGGGTCGAATTTATGGTCGTGACAGCGAGCACATCCCAGACTTAGTCCGAGCACCGTCTGCCCCAGAGTGTCGATGGTGTCCTGAATCGTCAGATGGTGATAGTTTTCGGAGTCGAAACCAAACCGCCGCGAAATCGCGAGGTAACCGGTGGCGGTGATTCGTTCGGCATAACGATCATTTGGCTGTTGGGCGGCGAGAACATCCCCCGCAATTTGCTCACGCAAGAATTCGCCATAAGGCTTGTCTTGATTGAAGGCGTCGATGACGTAGTTACGATACCGCCAGGCAACCGGTACAGGATAATCGGCGGTCTCACCCGCTGTATCCGCGTAACGGACCACATCCAGCCAATGTCGACCCCAGCGTTCTCCATAGGCGGGGGAATCCAGCAGTCGGTCGACGACATGTTGAAAGGCTTCGGGTGTGGCATCGTTTTCGAACGCCTCGATCGCTTCAGGCTTCGGTGGCAGTCCGGTGAGGTCAAAGGTCGCACGGCGAATCAAGGTCCGTTTATCGGCACTTTGAACGGGCCGTACACCGGCCATCTCTTGCTGCGCACGAATGAAGTGATCCAGACTCGTTCGTCCCCAATCCTGATCCCGTGGAACAGGGATCGCTGGATCACGTATCGGTTCAAATGCCCAATGCGTCCCTGCGACAAACTTTGATGTTGTGGCGGGCCAAACGGCTCCGCCACGAACCCAGGCAATCAAATCCGCGACCTGATCGGGTCGCAAGGCTTTTTCTTTCTCGGGGGGCATTGCCGAGACCCCCTCATGCCGTTGCACCGCCTTGATCATCAGGCTGGAATCAGGATCACCGGGAACAATCGCCGGCCCCGACTCGCCCCCCTTCACTAACGCGTCACGTGAATCCACACGCAATGAACCACCCGACTTCAAATCACCATGGCAGCGAAAACAAGTCCCCACCAGTACAGGCCGAATCTTCGCCTCAAAAAAGTTTGCGTCGGACTCGGCCGCAAGGGAACCTGAACCTGTGAACAACACCGGCAACGTTGCCAGCACCACAAACAGCCGACATCCAATTCGTTGAAAAACAACACCATGAGAAAAAAGCCGAAACACGGACAACCAAACGGAGGTCAGCAATTCAAGCGGCTGTCGTCGATGTTGCAGTCGTCGATGGTGCAGTGTCGTCAATCGTAAATCGGAATGAATCCGATCGGGATTCTCGCTCACTCGATTCATTGTTACTTCCTGTCAGGTCGATCGTTGACATGCTTGAACGGATCATGAATCCCCGGTGAAAAACAGGAGCTTCCTCTCTCCTTCAGTCTCGCACGAAAGATACCTGGTCGCAACCGCTTACATCCGAAATTATTCCGGAATGTACGAGAACCATTGGCAAACGGCAGCAGAAAACAATCTCACAGTTCAGATTGTCTGCGGACGGGGCTGAGTCGCCGGACGGGGCTGAGTCGCCCTTGGAACGGCATCGGAGGTCGGCAAATGTCCGTGCAGAACACTCAGGATTGGCTCTTCAGCACCGACGTTCATGGCGGGATGCGTAAAGACGGCATGAACTTCTCTTGCACCCAACTTGACTGTGTTTCCGCAGCACCAACAGGCGTAGAACGAGTGCTTGTCCTATCGTCGACAATCACGCATTTGCGACCTGAGGCATTCACCAAGAGCGACGGTGATTGAGCCCCATCGGGACCGGGTCAGACTTTGATATCCACCGACAGATTCAGCCTCCAGCGCCTTGGTAAACCGCTGGCAGCACCCTTCCCCCCCCACGCTTTGGATCCTGAGCAGCCGCCACGAACGCCTCCGCTTTTTTGACGAACAGACCGCTTGGTTCTGGCTCATTCCGCTACTTGCAGCAAGCGCTCCGCCAAAAACTCAATGCCAAACACGTTGGATTGTTCGTCCGCCTCAGCATCAGTCAGTAGGTGAAACAGCAGTGTTACCAATCCCGCTTTTTGTAACTTCGCTGCCATAAACTGATTCCGCCAGCTCAAACGCCTGCTCCCGTGAATAAAAAGTACTAGCCCGGAGGCCTGTGGTGGATTCGTGAGAGTCCCCGGAAGTGGGTTTGGTAACCGTTCACAGTTCGGGGGCTGGCTCATTTTTCCCGCGACCACGTGAAGATCCGCCAAATCGCTCAAACCATTCACTCATCGTGTTGCCGGGAAAACTGTCCCTGACCCCCTCACTTCGCTGTGAACGGTTACGTTGATTTGCCCCAATCAGAACCTGCCGCTCTACCAAAACGACAGAAGAACTCAGCAAACCGCGACTCAATCGCGGCCAGGAATTGAGGCTCAGGTATTACCTGATGGACTCACCAGAAATTTCCTGATGGGATTCCCCCGGTTTTTCCCTGATTCCGCTTCCTTTTTTCCTGATCCCCATTTTATGAAACCCCTTAGTATCACATCAGGGAGTAACTGAAAATGTTTTAATTCCGGTCGTTTTTATTTGAAACCTATTGCCCTCAAAAAAATGATGTGTATTAATGACCGGAGAACGTCAAATGTGCTCAACATTCCGGACTACGTCATGACAATAGGCATGCCGGGCACATTATTGCCGGAGCGCTGGCATGTCTCTGTATTGAATCATTATCAAGAACGCGACCATGACCCTTTCCCGCAAATATTTTTGTTACGCAAGTCTGGTCATAGGACCGACTTTGGTGGCATTATGTCTGCTGTCGGCTTCCCCTCCTGCTGAGGGGGCTGTCATTTTGTCGGATTACCGAGTCACGTCGACGGAAATTCTTCGCAACGAATGTTCGTTTGCTGACTTGAAAGTTTGGCAAACCCTTCAGCGAGGCGCAGTAGAGTCAACTCGCACGCGCTGCTGGGTTGCCGACCTGGCGTCCATCAATGTCAATCCCTTGCTGCTGAAAGCACCTTTTCTGCTCGCTTTTGTGTTCGGACAATCACCGCGGCGCGTCGCCGCGTCATCAATCCCCAGCATTTGGGAGCACTCTTGCGGTTGCGAATTTCTGCTCTTTACGAAGAATGATTTTGCCCCATCCACGACAAGGTTTTTGACTTGGATTCGAGACCTGAAACTGCGGTCGCCACCTCCCGTTCCGCCGGATGAGTTATTGAAACCGCCCAGGGTGTCGCAGCGTTTTCGCCTCGAACCATAACGTCCAGTATGGATTTCTTCCTGACTCGCCATTGCGTCGCTGGTCGGGGATCTCACAGATAATTTTGATTTTAAAAAAGGTAAGTTAAATGAAAAATACAATGAAGTCATTAATGTTCTTTTCAGCACTCGTGGCCGCAGTCGTGGGGGATTCGCTGAATGCGAATGCGGCACTCTTAAGCCTGAACCTGTACAATACGGGTGCGACAACGACCAAGTGGGACGCCCCCGTTCAGGTGCTTGCCAATGTTCCAACCCCTACCAATCCTCCAGTTGACCTGCACTACACGGTTCCAGTCAAGGCTGGGGTTTCTCAGCCGATTGCTCCCGGGAATCGCGCATACAATGCGAGTTCGGCATCCGCGACCGCTCTT
>CAMBQP010000188.1 GCA_945869955.1 Schlesneria paludicola DSM 18645 | reverse complement strand
CCACGCAACCGAGACTCGGCCCCCACCAGATCTTCCAGCGGATACAGGGGGCCAAGCAGATCATCGGTGGGGACACGACGATAAAAGGCCGCACACAAACGAGCGAAGCCCTCGGCACCGATCATTCCGTAAACACTCGAAATCGCAGCTTCATCAGGCATGGGTCAGGTATTTCTCTGCATCATTGGCGACCAGACGTTCCGGTCGAGGCTTCCATCGGATTCATAAACACCCGATGATTGTACCGGAAACAGGCGGATTGCAGTACATTCCAGGACAACAAGATCGTGGGCCAAAGCTTGAAAGCCAAAGGCTGTCAACCAGAGATGATCACTCAGGCCGCGTTCCCCCTTGAGCAGCCGCCGGCCATCTTTCCACCGGGTTTCAATCCGGTTTTGACCGCTTGTTGACTTCTTCAGTCTTACGAATCGGTTGTGGCGGATCGTTGGGTTTCAAACGCCCCTCTTTTAAAAAGTGGACGGTCTGGGTGAGTGCCTCGTCGTTCCAGAGCAATCGGGAGTGTGTCGCATTAATGGTGGTAAAATCTGCGGCACCTTCCAATTGGGTACTGGCGACGGTGACCGTGCCATCGTCGTCACCGGGAATGAGGGGGTTCCAGCCCGAGGGAGTTCCTCGCGAACCCGCGATCACGGCAAATTCATAGCGGGGTATCGGAAGCTTGGGAATCAGACCATCGGTGCGCGTTCCCAATTGGCGGCCCCCCGGTCCAGCTGCGGTCCTCAGAGCCCAGTACTGATGCGTAAGGTCCGCCAATTCGGCACCCCGGTTGGGGGTCCCCAACATGACCAGCCGCTGTATCCGCTGGTCATCAAATTCCATTTGGTAGGCCCGAACGACCAGTCCCCCCATGCTATGAACCACGAAATGGATTTGGTCAATTCCTTCGAGCGAGTCAATCACCTGGTCAAGATACTGCGCCGCTTCGGGGATACTGACTTGAGTACTCGGGTAATCAAATTCGACGGTGGTGAACCCCGCATCTTCCAAACAGACTGCCATCTGTTCCATGCACTTCGACGATTGCAACAGTCCGTGAATCAAGATCACTGCTGACCCCTTCATCCGGGGGAGTTTTTGCTCGACGGCAATTTTGGTTAATGCTTGCCGGCAGTCGTCGAATGAGCCCCAGGTGCAGCGCAAATCATCGGGATCGATCAGGCGGCAATGCTTGGTAAAGATATTCTGCTGAATCCGCCAGCCATGAAGATGATGGACATCACCCCAAAATTGTCGACCGCCGAGCGTTTTGGGGTACATGGTCTCCTCCGACTGTTTTTTCAGCGTTTCAATCCACGAAACCACCAGAGATTCCTCGGCAGTGACCCAACGGGCCGATAACAAAATCAGGGTACTGACAGAGATCATCAGTCGATTGAATCGCCACATGCCACGACTTTCCTTTTCAAACTTCCACACCGACTCGCCCTCAGATTGTTGTCAATGTCCGGGAATAAGAAAAGAGAATTTTGTCGGATTCCCCTTTCCAAAATCGAGGGGGCATGATTCGAGTGTGACGAGTGGGGGGAACTGGTCCAAATCGGCCGCTTACTTCGGAAAACCGAGCGATCGGGGCAGCACGCCTCCAGAATCGCGGGATCGGCCTTCATTCCTACGGCAAACAACCCGTTCCAAGCCGAATATTCGATCCGGGAATCGAGAATTCTATGCTTTCAACAAACCAACCGGGTGGGGGCTCGTTGCTTGCGTGGCGGAGAAGAGAGTAAGCTTTCCTGCGGCCAACAATTTGTCGCGAAAATTTGTCTGGAAATATGATCCGGAAAAATTGTTCGGAACCCACAACCTGCATCGCCATCCTGGAACCTGCCCCGTTTTCGTTGATCTCCTGCTCGAGTCCTCTGTTCCTGAACAGGAATGACCGACCACGAGCGTCAATCGCGAAGGGGGAATTCGCCGAGAGTTTTTCCCATGCAAGCCGAGATTATCTCTATTGGAACCGAGCTGACGACGGGTGCAAAACTCGACACCAACAGCCAGTGGCTCAGTCTGGAACTGGCCGAGATCGGAATCTCGGTGATCGCTCATACAACGATTGCCGACGATCTTGACGAGATGGTGGCGACGCTGCGGACCGCAGCGGAACGTTCCGAGATTGTGTTGATCACAGGTGGCCTGGGACCAACCTTGGACGATCTGACACGCGAAGCCATGGCCAAATTTGGAAATGTTCCCCTGGTGCAGCATGAACCGTCACTGGAACACGTCAAAGCGATGTTCGCGAAACGGAATCGGCCCATGCCCGAACGAAACCTGATTCAGGCGATGTTTCCAGAAGGAAGCGAACCTCTCCCCAATCCCCGTGGAACCGCCCCTGGGATCTGGATGCCCTATCAACGGCAAGATGGCGAGATTTCACACGTCGCGGCCATGCCAGGAGTCCCCAGCGAGATGAAGCAGATGTTTCGCCAGCAGGTGCTCCCGCGTCTCGATGGAAGTGGCCAGGTGATTCGTCGCGCCCGGATCAATTTGTTCGGCGTGGGTGAATCTCAGGCGGAAGAGATTCTTGGTGATCTGACCGCTCGCGGTCGGGATCCCGATGTCGGGATTACGGTTCACGAAGCGACGATTACCTTGCGAATCACGGCGGTGGCAAGTTCCGTCGATGAATGCCGGGCCAAAATCGAGAAAACACGGGAAACAATTCTGAATCGGATGGGGACGCTGGTTTTTGGAGTCGAAGACGAAGAACTCGAACATGCGCTCGTCCGATTACTGCGGCTGCGTCGTGCTTCGCTTTCAACCGCAGAATCGGGAACGGGTGGTCTGCTCGCACATCGTTTAACCGGGGTTGCCGGGTTTGAAACCTGTTACATGGGTGGAGTGGTGGTTCCGACGAATACGGCCAAGCGCGAACTGGTCTCGGTCGACCCGATGCTGATTCGCCAATACGGAGCGATCAGTCAGGAAGTCGCGTTGGCGATCGCCAAAGGCTGCCGCCAGCGATTTGGGACCAATTTTGCCTTAGCAGTGACCGAATGGCCTGAATTTGATCCCGATGATCCCTTGGGTCAGGTTCCCGCTTCGTTCGTGGCGTTGGCGGGTCCCAATGTTGCGAAGGTGGAAAAAGTTCAGCACTTCGGTGACCCCGCGATCGCGAAAAGCCGTACGGCCAAGGTCGCGATGAATCTGTTGCGTCTGCAGCTGATCGAAGGTTGATGCGAGGTTTTACTCGTATTGATCAAACGATTCCCTGCACTCCGCATCGGGGAAAACAGCACGTTCACAACCACGTCATCACCTTCCCTCGATATCTCACGGGGGGTTGCCAGACGGATCCCAGCAAAAATCGGCGGGCCTGCAAAATCCCCCGGTCTATTGTCGTCTGGCTGTAAACCGGCCAACATATCAGCTCATTCTGGATTCTTTCTCGCGATCAGTCGGATTGGGCGTTGCCGTGCTCGAACTTGTGGCTCAGGGCTTGGAATCGGTTCAGCGTTGGCGGAAATCGCTCGACCCCGGTCAGCGGTATCTGATCGGACGTGATCCGCTGTTGCCGCTCGCCATCACCTGGGATCCCCAAATCTCGCGGAAGCATCTGCAGGTCGATGTGCATCAGGATCATCTGCAACTGACACGCCTCGATGCGGCCCGCAATCCTCTCTTTTTTTCGGGCGAGTCGGTCGGGTCCTGCCGGATTGAAATCGGACAACACTTTGTGGTCGGCTCTACCTCGTTCCATTTGACGCTCCCCGAAACCGAAGTCGGAAATCTCGCCCCGCCGTTTGAAGAAGTAGCGTTTAAACCCTCGGAATTACGCAAAATTCGCTATCAGGATCCGGAAAACCGGATCGAAGTGCTCACCCATTTGCCCGAAGTGATTTCCGGTGCCAGGGACGATAACGAACTGTACCATCGGCTGGCGAATCTGTTGCTCAAAGGGGTTGTGCATGCCGAAGGGGTGGCAATCGTCACCACCTCGGGGACCGAAGATGTCCAAATGCTGCATTGGGATCGCCGACACGAAACCGCAGGCCCCTTCCGCCCCAGCCGCCGCCTCGTCACGGAAGCCCTGGAACGCCGTCAATCGAGTGTCCTGCATATCTGGGAAAAGGACTCGCCCCAGCAGCATGATCTGACCATGGTCCAAGAGTTTGACTGGGCTTTTTGCACCCCCGTCCCTGGGCTGGCACAGGGACCCGCCGGACTGTACGTCGCCGGACGCATGGGAAAAACCTTCATCCCCGGCACCACCCTGTCGGATGCCCTGCAGCTCGAAGCGGATGTGAAATTTACGGAACTGGTGGCCGAAATCATCAGTGCCGTAGTCCGAGCCAAACGCCTTGAGCGGCAAAAGGCGGGGCTGCGGCAGTTCTTCGCACCACCGATTCTGGCCGCACTCGGAGACGAACTCGATACCACGCTGCTCGAACCGAGTGAATGTGACATCACGGTGATGTTCTGCGACTTGCGAGGATTCAGCCAGCGTGCGGAAAACGAGGCGGGAGACCTGATTGGACTGCTGGAACGGGTCAGTCGGGCGCTCGGAGTCATGACCCATCATATCCTGGAAAACGGGGGTGTCACCGGGGATTTTCAAGGGGATGCGACCCTCGGTTTCTGGGGCTGGCCATTCCCCTCACCCGATGCCGCAGTGCATGCCTGCCGAGCCGCTTTGGGGATCCGAGCCGCTTTTGCCAAAGCGGCCGCGACCAGGAATCATCCCCTCGCCGACTTTGCCATGGGAATCGGGATCGCACACGGTCGCGCGGTAGCCGGCAAGATTGGTACGGCAGAACAAGTAAAGGTGACGGTCTTCGGTCCAGTCGTGAATCTGGCCAGCCGGCTGGAATCGATGACCCGGCAATTGCGGGTACCGATCTTGCTGGATGAGGCAACCGCCAACATCGTTCGTTCGCGATTACAACCGCAAGAAGGCCGCATGCGGAAACTGGCGAGACTATTACCTTATGGGATGGAGACCCCGGTGATTGTCAGCGAACTGTTGCCACCCGCCAGTGACTTCACAGAACTGACCGATGCCCACATTCAAAGCTACGAAAATGGTGTCGACAGCTTCATTGCCGGGAACTGGGACCAAGCCTATCGGCATCTGCACGAGCTTCCCCCCAGCGACCGAGCCCAGGATTTTCTCATGCAGCAGATCGTGCTAAACAACCGAACCGCCCCCGCCAACTGGGACGGGATCATTCGTCTCCCCAGCAAATAAATAGTTTTTTGTAAGTGGTCTTTTGCGAACACTTCGGCTGCACTCCCGGTTATGCTTCCGCCAGTACTCTCGCTTGTACTCCCGCCTGTACTCCCGCATGGGCGTCAGAAACGGCTGGCGAGTGAACACGGATCGCAAGGGACAGGATCGCGAGATATCCGGCTATTAACCCGGCCGTCGTTGCTGGCATCGCAGGAAATAACCTTGGACTTCCGTCAGACACGAGCGGCCATTCGGGGCCATGGATTTACAGCGAGCTTCGTCCGACTGAGCCCTCAGAATCGCCCCTTTAGTACGGACGACGGTCCCTTCCGCGATATCGGTTTCAATGTCGTCTCGCGTCAAACCAAAGCAGCTGCAAAGCGGTGCTTCCAGGTCTTTCATCGGGATCGGATGATCAAAGCTGGATCGGAGCACCGTGCCAGAAAAGTCATCAAAATAAACGACTTCACATTGACTCTCAGGACAGAAACTAGCCGATTCAGCCAGTTTTCGACGCAGTTCGGGGACGAGTTGCGCCTTCAATGTCTGCGGGCCAACCGGCTGTCCCCGCGATTGGCAACGAGGACATCGGCTGGCGACTTCGTCTGGCTCGCGAATAAAAGCTTTATTCATTGGCTTCAAAACCACCACCATCAAGAGACCATCAAGAGACCGTTGTCGAAGTTACGGAACCAATGCCGCTGCAGAGGACTCAGACTTCAAAACAATCAGCATCTTAACGAATCGCGAGTTCCGCGAGTCCTGTGGAGCGACCGCATTCTTCATCCGAATCGATTTGGTCCCCTGAAACGAGTTTGCAGGGGGGACCGGCAAGATCGTGATCGGAGCTGCGTTGTTGGGAACGGGGGGAGTTAACTGTGCGGCGAGCGGAATCGGTGGCTGGTTCTGAACGGAAACTCGAAAATAACCTTGCCCATTCTGATTGACCCGCAGAGCTCTTCGATTGGAATCTCCTGGTACGGCACTCGCGCCAGCCTGGGGCCGCATGACAGCCGCTTGCTTGGCTTCACGACCAAGACCGGTGGGTGGTTCCGAGGAATCTGCCGCTACGGCGGGAGGCTCCCTTCCAAGAAACGATTCGCTCGTCGGGTTCACCGCACTGTTTCTCGCCAAAAGTGTACCAACCGCCAACTCGGCTTCGGCCAGTGCCGCGTTCGATTCTTCCTGAGCCGCGCTGGGATCAGCGCCATTCTCTCCATCCGCAGCATTCATCGGTTCCGTCCGCTTTTTAAGGGGCTCTGTTCCGGCAAACGCCAGGTTCTGTGGCAGCTCGATCGGTAACTGCGGTGCCCAATTGCGGTAGAGGTCTGGGTGATTCTTCATCAATTCATCGATTGCAGCGGCCAATTGATCCCCCGGTGCCCGCACGAAAACCACCTGCAGGTCGTCGGCACGGTCCCCCTTCTGGTCTCCCAATTCGTTTGCCCCCGGATTGAGTTGCGGTTTTGCGAATGTCCGGTCGTCGTCGGTTTCCAGTTGTTGAAACGCGTGTTTCTGAAGCAGAACCTTCAACTCGTCAGCACTCCGCACAATGTCGACCACGATGAAATCAACCACAGCCACCGTATTCGTCGGGTCCGCAATCCGGGGAACGATCACATCCCCATTGTTCAAGGATTCCAAAAATTCACTTTGTGATTGAGTATGCAACGAGACCATACCGTTATTTGCCATACCGCTATTTTCGTCTCGCGATCGATTTGCGAGGGAAGGTTGCTCTTCGTCAGACGTAGGGAGTGAGACATCGGCGGTGCTCATCGAGGAATCTTGCTCACTCAATTTCGCTTTGTCCGATCCAGTAAACCGGCTAGCGGCCGTAGCCGGGCTGTTATCACCGATATCACCTCTACTGCGTCCGCTCCCCCCTGACATCGCATCGGCTGCGATCGCTCCGCCTCCCATCGAACCGCGCATCCCCCCCATGAGTTTGGCCATTGGCTGGGTACCCTCATCACGGGCCTCCGCAAGGGTCGGGGCCGGGGCAGACCGCGCAAGCCCTCGCTCAGAACCCCTTGACGCACGGGTCTCCAAACCGGGGATCGGCGAATCGAGCACCAGACCTTCGTTCGACCATGTCGACCTTGTCGAATTTGTCGAGTGCAGCGAGACGACCAGCAGCAGCGAAGCCATCGTGGCCAGGATGCCCACTCCGAACGCCGTCCATTCCCGCCGCCAGTTTTTTGAGGGGGCTCGCGGTGTTGCCGGGGAAGGAGCCAGCCTTGGTGGTGTCGAAGCCAACCCCTCGATGGCGTGCTGAACCCGGGAAACCAGACCCGCCGGGGCCGCCTCGCGCGGGAACGAGTGCAACAACCCCGAGAGCTTGGCGGTTTCATCCAGCTGTTGACGAAATTCGGCCGACGATTCCAGCAATTCTTCCACCTGACGACGCTCGTCTGCGGTCACTTCACCATCAAAATAGGCCGAAATCAGGTCTTCGGGAACCAGGTGGTTCGTCATACGGGCCTCTTCCTGCTGCCATCACCGGCAGACTTCTTGCATCGCAACCCACAATGAACCGACAAAAAACAATACTCTGTAAACCGTGGATTCACTGTAAAATGTAACCAGCGGCTTAAATCACTTCTGCCTCGATGAAAGCCGCTAATTTTTGACGTAACTCCATTCGAGCACGATGGATCCGGCTGCGGACGGTCCCCAGCGGGATGCCAACCACCTCGGCAATTTCTTCGTAACTCATTTGCTCGATTTCTTTTAAAACGATGGCCTCGCGAAATTCCTCGGAAAGTTCCCCTAACGCTTGCTGGACCAGACGTTGCCGATCCGACACATCCAGCCCGAACGAAGGTTCAGTCGACGGATTCAGATCCGCTGGCTCAAGCCCGCTGGCATCGCGTCTGGCTTCCAGGGAAACAGACATCGGTCCCGTCTTTCGTTTGGAACTGCCTGGCTTTCGCTTGGAACTGCCTGGCTTTCGCTTGGAACTAACAGCCGAGTTATAAGCGATCCGGAACAACCACGAATAAAACTGCGATTCGCCGCGGAATGTCCCCAGTTTTTCAAAAGCCAGAATCAAAGCATCCTGCGCCGCATCCTGTGCATCTTCCGTGGAACCGAGCAAATGAACCAAAGAATGAAACAAGCGATGCTGATATCGTTCGACAAGTTGCCCGAAAGCCTCGCGTCGACCCGCCAGACAAGCCTCAATCAGCGATTGGTCCGTTGTATGTTTCACGATTCGTTACAAGAGAGACGTTAAACAAGCGAAAAAAGTTCCCGATCATCCCCACAAAACCAGAACCAGCGGTGATTTTGCCAGCTTCTGGATCAGATTGCCTGGTCAAACCGATCGATCCAGATCGCAATCTGCACAAAAATCCCTGACGCTTATCCGATTGCCGCAGCAAACAGGCTAGCCCCTGCGGGGGTGGGAAGGCTATTTTGCCTAGAGATTTTACCGGAATTTCCCTTGATCCGGTAATGATGCGGATCAAAATTATGGGGCTGGACTGACGGCAGCCCCCATTGAAACTCCTCCCCTTGCTCCCCTTTCCACTGGTGGATCTTCCTTTTCGAGTTTTTGATGACGCAAAAACCAGCCGCTCCGACGCCACGTACCCCCTTCGCCGCCAAATTGGTGATCGGTTTGTCCTGCCTCAATCTGCTTGCGCTCTGCCTGGTGAATTATCTGCTGTATCTGGTTTCGGAAACCTGGTGGGTGGGGACGGTCCTGACATATTCACCACGGGCTCCGCTCTTGATCCCGACGTTGATCTTGCTGCTCGCCTCGCTGATCTGGCATCGGTATTCGCTCGGCATGAATCTGGTTTCCGCTGGGATCGTGCTCGTTCCCATCATGGGGCTTTCCCTACCGCTCGATCTTTGGCTGAACGGGGCCCCCGTCAGCGAAGGAGAAATGGTCCTCAAGATCGTCAGTTGCAACGTCCAGTCGTTCCAGCCTGATTTTGGAAAAATCATCGCCGAGATCCAGGCTATCAAACCGGATGTGGTGGTGCTGCAAGAAGCCTTTGGAGACCACGACTGGCTCAGCGATCCGCAATTTCGTGACTGGCATTCGGTGCATCATGGTCAGTATTGGGTCGCCTCCCGATATCGGGTTTCGCTCTTGTCCGATTGCGAGGTGACTCAGTTTGGCGGCCGGCTGGCAGGGATGCTGGCCCAGATCGAAACGCCTGCCGGCCCGATTACGCTGGGAAACATTCATCAAATGACCGCTCGCGTCGGCCTGAAGCAACTGAATCTGGAAACACTCAGGAATGGACGCGGGGCCAAAGAACTCGAGGAACTGGTGGCGGAACGGCATCTCGAATCGAACGCCATTCGAGTGGCGGTGAATTCTGTGCGGACCAGTAGCCCGCTGATTGTTTGCGGCGACTTCAACGTCCCGACCTCCAGCAAACTGTTCCGGAAGCATTGGGGGGATCTGAAAAGCAGCTATGACTCGGCCGGTCTCGGCTATGGCTATACGATCCCCTGCCAGGGAAATCGGCTTTGGCCCGATCAAACCCCCTGGGCGCGCATCGATCATATTCTCTGTTCGCAAGACTGGCTGGTCCGGGCCTGTCAGGTCGGAACCTCGAATGGATCCGATCACCGCTTGATCACCGCGACGCTCGTACTGAAAGGGGAATCCTCCCGCTGATTTTTCGCTCAAAATCGGCCTCCAGGGTCAAAAACGCCCCCAGCCGTGATGTCGGGGATTGTGACGAGGGATGCAGATCTTTTGACCTGCGTGACTTTAATCGGGGAGTTTGATATCAATCGCCGCGGTGAAATCCGTTAGAGTATTCGGATCGAATCGTCGAAATCGTTGGTGACGAGGTCTTCTTGTCTGTTTCAATTCTCGCAAAGGTTGTCGGGGTATCATGGAAGCTGGAATCGTCGGCTTGCCCAATGTGGGCAAAAGTACTCTGTTTAATGCACTCACCATGTCCAAAGCGGCGCAGAGTGCCAATTATCCCTTTTGTACGATCGAACCGAACGAAGGGGTCGTCAGTGTCCCGGACGATCGCTTGCGACGGATCAGTCAGTTCATCGTCCCGAAAAAGCTGGTTCCAGCCGCTTTGAAGCTGGTCGATATCGCCGGCATCGTCAAAGGGGCCAGCGAAGGACAGGGGTTGGGGAACAAGTTTCTGACCCATATCCGTGAAGTCGATGCCATCCTGCAGGTGGTCCGCTGTTTTGAGGATCCCGATGTCATTCACGTTTCCGGCACCGTCAATCCGGTTTCGGATATCGAAACGATCGAAATCGAGTTGATGCTGGCCGACATCCAGACCCTCGAAAACTCGCTGTCCAAGGCCGAACGGACCGCCAAAAGCGGCGACAAAGACGCCAAAATGCGAGTCGAAGTGATCAAAAAGTGTCTGGCTCATCTGACCACCGACCAACCCCTTCGCAAGATGGAATTTGACGAAAACGAAGCCAAAGTGGTCGCCAGCTATGGCCTGATGACCGCAAAACCAATTCTCTATGTCGCCAACGTCGATGAAAACGACCTGGAAGGAAAAGGGAAACTGGTCCAGCAGGTACGCGATTTCGCCAGCAAAGTCGGTGCCTCGGTCGTCCCCGTCTGTGCAAAACTCGAAGCGGAAATTGCGGAGCTCGACGAAGCCGATCGCGCCGAAATGCTCGCCGGTGCCGGGTTAGCCGAACCCTCACTCGCCGCACTCGCCCGTGAAGCCTATCGGGTGCTCGGGTTACAGAGTTATTTCACCGCCGGGGAAATCGAAGTTCGAGCCTGGACGATTCCGATCGGCGCCACCGCCCCTCAGGCCGCCGGGGTCATTCATACCGACTTTGAAAAGGGCTTTATCCGCGTCGAAGTTTATAGCCTCAGCGACCTGGAAACCTACAAGAGCGAAAAAGAAATCCGCTCAGCAGGCAAACTGCGAGTCGAAGGCAAAGGCTACGTGATGCAAGATGGTGACATCTGTCATTTCCTGTTTAACTGAAACGGATTTATCTACGAATTAACTGAAGCGGAATCTGCGATCAAGCGGTTGATCGTGATGGATGATCACGTCTCCTTGGTCGCCGTCCCCTTGCGCGAGCAGCAAGGTATCCCTCAATTTCCCTCCGACGGCCAGCAGTCCGCCAAATCACGTCCCATTTCCTTCCCCCCAGAGGAACCCTACTGACCGGAGAGCCGTATGCGGGAGAACCGCTGGCACGGTTCGGTACGGAGGGAGGAGGAACTGAATGTAATCAGTCCTTCCTACCCCGATCGTTGACAACTTTCGTCTGATCAAAGCCGCCTGCGGCGTCCCAACGTAGCCATCATCGGTCCCGCGTGAGGTGGCTCCGTCGTGAACCAAACAACCGTTCAAAACCAACCCATTTGAAATATTTCCGTGCAAGCCAATATAAGTGACCCAGCGAATCCGAAGATTTTCCAGTTCTCATCCAGCCAAATTTCTGATGGATTTTCTGTCTGATATTTTCTGTCCGAAACTGCCAAAGAATGATGATCCGAATCTGTTGGAGACGAGCTCAAAACGATCAAAGTCTGGTGACCAAGCCTCATCACACGGAAAAACTGTCATTTTCGCATTTTACAAACGATTTCCGCTCGTTGAGTCTTTTCCCCCTTGTGAACGGGCGCCAGGCCCGCGCGTGACGATTAAAAAAAAGCTTCGTCCGGCAATCGCCAGTACCAGCGAACTTTTTCCCCTTTTTCCTGCACTTTGTTCGTCTGACAGCCCAGACTCCGAAACGCTCTTCGCAGTAACGCTTCACCGATCTCGTTCTCGGCCGCCTCGGTTTGAAGCTCGAACGCGGCCACCTTTCCGCTGCGCAGTCGTGCATGCAACCAGTTCGCGGCA
>CAMBQP010000187.1 GCA_945869955.1 Schlesneria paludicola DSM 18645 | reverse complement strand
AAGAATCGGCGATTGAGGAGATTGGGCGTTGGGTCGACTCATTGGATCGGATATGATTGGTTAAGCTGGTTGCGCTTCGTCGATCGTCGCACGATGAGGGATGATTGGCGGCAGTGATGGGACATTGTTGCAAATTTTGCTCTGCTGTGTGGGTTGGCTCGGCTGTGTGGTTGGCTTGGCACAGTAAGTGATGACCGTGATTCCTGACAGGAATGCCGTTGATTTGCGTGGCGAAACGTGCGTGAGAATGGTGGTTTCGCCGAAAGAAAGATTATGACATCCGAAGACCTGAATCGCAGTGCTGTCAGTCGACGCCAATTTCTGGGGCGTAGTGCTCAGAGTGCGGCGAGTGTGGCGGTCGGTGTTGTTGGTCTCACCGCAGCAACCGCAGTCATTGCATCCGGGCGTTCTGCGAATGAGCGGCTTGGATTGGGGCTGATTGGTCTCCGCAATCAGGGAAAGCTGCTAGCGGTCGAGCTGGCGAAATTGGGCGATGTCGAGATCCGCTCATTGTGTGATGTCGACGAAGCCCAGTTCTCTCCAGCGCTGCATGCGGTCACACAATCCGGTCACAACGCTCCGTCGTTCGAACGCGATTTTCGGCGTCTGCTGGATGATCGCTCGATCGATGCGGTTGTGATCGCGACCCCCGATCATTGGCATGCATCGATGACACGCCTGGCCTGTGAGGCTGGGAAAGATGTTTATGTTGAAAGTCCGTCGACTCATTTTGTCGGTGAGGGGGCCGAAATGTTGGCGACGGCCCAGCGTGAGCAGCGTGTGGTGCAGGTTGGTCTGCAGCAGCGTAGCGGTTTGCATTTTCAGTCGGCGGTGGAATACCTGCGAAGTGGTCGGTTGGGTCAGGTGAAACTGGCCAAGGCGTGGATCATTCACCGCCGCAAATCGATTGGGCACAAACTGGATTGCGACGTTCCAGCTCAGGTCGATTATGCACAGTGGCTTGGCCCGGCACCGGCTCGTGCATTTAACCCGAATCGCTTTCATTTCAATTGGCGGTGGTTCTGGGACTACGGTGGTGGCGAGCTGGCACATTGGGGCGTTCACATGCTGGACGTGGCCCGTTGGGGGTTAGGTGTGGATCTGCCAACGCGGATTTCTGCGGTGGGTGGAAATTACTCGTTCAACGACGATCAGCAGACGCCCGATACATTAGCCGTTCAGTTTGCGTACCCCGAGAAAACCATTCTGTGGGAGCACCGCTTGTGGTCATCACACGGGATGGAAGGACGCAGTTCGGGGGTCTCGTTTCACGGTGAACGAGGAACGCTGGTGGTGGACCGTGGTGGTTGGAAGGTATATGACCATACTGAAAACGTCACGGCAG
This sequence comes from Schlesneria paludicola DSM 18645, assembly GCA_945869955.1. GTDB lineage: Bacteria > Planctomycetota > Planctomycetia > Planctomycetales > Planctomycetaceae > Schlesneria > Schlesneria paludicola_B. Next base: position 10,694 of record CAMBQP010000187.1, on the reverse strand, counting down.
AAGCGTCTGAATTGCAGTCAGCACACCTGCGGAACTTTCTCGATTGCGTGAAAAGTCGTCAGAGCCCTCACGCGGATCTGATGGTTGGCAATGCCGCCAGTGCGCTTTGCCATCTTGGGAATGCCGCATACCGTCTCGGCCGGGAAATCCGTTTTGACCCCCGCCTTCAACAGTGCGACAATGATGATACGGCCAACCAAATTTTGCTGAATTCGGCAGCGATCTACGCGATCTGATCGCTTGGCGGTGACGCCACGTTCGGATTGTTAGCGTGAGCGTTGACCGAAATTCAGAAATAGAGGGACACGGCTCGGGTTAATCTGGGCCGCGTGGGTCCTGGCGAAAAACTCAGATGCCGAAGCTAGCGAGCATATCCAGGAAGCGATATGCGATCCCTGTTAATCCGGGAGCTTCGGTTTCGGCGCGGAGTGCTGCTTGTTTCAAGCGGTCGTTTGCCACTTGCAGCAAACCTGGTGAATGGGATTCATGGAGCGCTCGAGCTACGTTGCTCACCGCATCCGTTAAATGCGCCGTTGGTGCCGAAATCGACCCAGTAGGGTCTAATTCGGCACCCAGTTCTTCCAGCAGTGCTGCTAACGACTGCTTTGCCTGTGGATCGAGATGTGAAGCCTCACGCAACGACATCGCCAGTTGTCGAAGTTGCAGTTGGATCTGCGGGATTTCAGCTGGCGTTTGCGGATTTGGTTCAGACATTTCTTGATCCCTCATTCCAGCAGTATGCGTTGATCAGTATGCGTTGATCAGTATGCGTTGATTTCAAGACAGCAACAGTCGCAAATCATCGGTGGTCAGTCCTTGCATAATCGAATTGTTCTGCTCAAGGATTGCATCAGCAAGTTCCCGTTTTGCCTGTTGCAGCTCGGTAATTTTTTCTTCCACGGTGTTTTTACAAATGAGACGGTAAGCAAAAACCTGCCTGGTTTGACCGACTCGGTGAGCACGGTCAATGGCTTGGGTTTCCACGGCGGGATTCCACCAGGGATCCAGAATGAAGACATAATCGGCGGCAGTCAGATTCAAACCCAATCCCCCCGCCTTCAGGCTGATGAGGAACACTCCACATTGATCATCTGTCTGAAATCGTTCAACCCGCTCTTTACGATCGCGGGTTTGTCCATCGAGATACTCGTAGACAATCCCTTTTTTATCGAGTGCGTGCCGGACAATCGATAACATACTCGTAAATTGCGAGAAGACCAGCGTTTTGTGTTTCTCTTGAATCAATTCTTCGATATGCGGAATCAAGACATCGAGCTTGGCACTGGAATCATCGACCGTTGCGCGGTTGAGCAGCGCCGGATGGCACGCGGCTTGACGTAGTCTTAACAGAGCTTCCAGAACATGCATGCGCGTTTTGGCAATTCCCTGTTCCGCGACCAGTCCCAACAGCGATTCACGATAATGGTCACGCAGCTCGTCGTAGAGACGCTGCTGTTCCTCACCCATTTCACAGTAAATGGTTTGTTCGAGTTTTTCGGGAAGTTCGCTGGCCACGCTGGCTTTGGTCCGGCGTAGAATCAGGGGACGTAAGCCCTCGGAAAGAATGCGGCGCGTTTCCTGATTGGTCGGATCGGCTGCGTGTTGTTTGAATGCCGAGCTACGTCCGAGCATGCCAGGATTGAGGAACTCAAAAATGGAACAAAGGTCACCGAGGTGATTCTCGATCGGCGTACCGCTCAGGCCGACTCGATGTTTGGCTTGGAGTAAACGGACCGCTTTCGCCACTTGGGAAGTGGAGTTCTTGATCGCTTGTGCTTCGTCCAGGATGATGTAGTCAAACGTGAGATCTTTCAATATCAGCACGTCACGACGCAGGGTTCCGTAGGTCGTTAAAATCAGATCCTGCTTCGAGAAATCATCTCGCATTTTGGATCGATCCAACCCTGCATACTCCATCACCTTCATCGCGGGCGTAAACCGTTCGCATTCGTGCTTCCAGTTGAACATCAACGATTTGGGGACGACGATCAGCGTTGGATTCCGTTTTTTGATCCGCAACCGTCGATCTTCGAGGAAGGCCAGCATCTGAATGGTTTTGCCTAAACCCATGTCGTCTGCCAGACAGCCTCCGAAGTTGAATTCTTCGAGGAATTTCAGCCAGCCAATTCCTTCGCGCTGGTAGGGGCGGAGTTCCCCTTGGAACGTCGGCGGTTCTCGTTCGGTCTTGATCCCATCGAAGGCCGCGAGGCGTTCGCGTGTTTCGATGAACTTTTCATCGAAATCGACGGAATCTTTCGATGTCAGCAGTGCATCAATGATGCTGACCTGAACGGCACTAAACCGAAGATGTTCTCCTTCCGAGACACCCAAACCTGCGAGCAGCCCGTACTTGGTGAGCCATTCTTCCGGAAGAATTCCGAGCGACCCATCGTCTAACACGATCGTGCCATCGCCACGTGCCAAGGCTGCGAGGAGTTCCGGGAACGTGACCCGAGCTCCTTCAAAATTGACATCGCCGTGCAGTTCAAACCAGTCAATTCCCGATTTCACCTGGAATTTCAGATCCACCGCCTGCCGTACATGTTTGCCATCAGCCCGAACCTGCCACCCTTCGGCCATCAGTTTCCGGACCGCCGGGGCGAGATCACGTGCGGCGATTTCCGCATCGTGGGCACCCCGTTTCTGATCCAGCAATCGACGGAATCCATAGTCCATTAATTGAGACCAGGCAAATGCTTCTTTCGGCTTGTCCCGAACGAGGCAACGGCTTTCGGCTCGCTGCACGATGGCCCACTGGCTACTGGAAGCACGAATTGAGAGACCATCGTAATCAAACAGGACTTCGGCTTTCAGGCGGTCGTTATGCCATCGAGTTTTTCCGGGTGCATGCACGATCAGCACCGGCTTGGGTTCGAGGATGACCTCCATCAATTTCAATTCTTCGGGCAATTCGAGCCGTGGTAATGCGGGCATATCCAGCAGGCGGTCGACGAGCTCGTGTTCTTCCCCGGCAGGAACTTTTAAGTCATCGGATCGGCGGAGCAGAACCACCCAAGGATAAGCATCGAAATCCTGGAACGGTCGAACCACGGTGTTGGTGATGGCCAACCCCCCTGGTACCACCAGCACGGGATCTTTCAGCGACATGTGATCGTCGCCCCGTCGGAGCGAACCGCGCAGTTTCCAGAATTCTTCTGTTGGTTCAAATTCGACCTTCAGGCAGAGTTCCCAATTCCCGCCGTCATCCCAGGACAATGTTTCGGTGACACGTTCGTCATCACCGAGAATTCGGATTCGACCCGTGGCACAGATGGCGGGGAGCAGCAGCTGGCATAAATCATGAGGTAAACGATAGCGGTGTGCGGCGAGGCTGTCGGTGACAGGACCTGTCATCGAACTTCGGTCAGGGGTCCCGCCAACGAGGTGCGCCAGAATACGACGATCTTCATCGTCATCAATTTCTTCAAACTTACCTGGCTTCAGCTTAAGTGGCTTCAGCTTGCCCCACTCACCATTGGATCGTCGTTGGCGCTGCGAGGTCTGAATAATGATCAGGCCCGCTTCTTCACTGGCGGGGGCATCAATTTCGTAGAAAATTTGGCGTTCACGCCCTGCAGAAACGGATGCCGTGGCGGCATCTTCGCCCTGCATCGCCTTGCGAAGTTCGCTCAGTCGCGATTCCCATTCGCGCAGCTTGGGCACCGCCGCCGCTTCCAGTTCCGCGCGAATCGAGTCTCGCTCCGCTCGCTTTTGTGAGCGGGACGTTCCGATGGCTGCGTAGGCTTCTTCCTCGTTCTCATCCCACTCATCAGAACCGAAATCCAGCGGCTCATCCTCGACCGTAAAGGGAGGAATGTAACCTTGCTTGGTTCCGTCACCAACATATTTTCCGGCATCGGCAGCGAGAATCGTGGCCCAAAGGTGCTTGCAATGGGGGTTGCCACTTTTATTGGCATCGGTTCCCACGCAGTTGCACGAAACCTTCAGGAGACCGTTGTCTCGACTGAGTTGCGTCTGATATTCGACACCGTCACGAACGATGGCAAATAGATGATCTGACGTGACGCGGATCACCGATACTCGTTCCGCCTGAATGTAGGCAGCTCCTCGGAAACGAATATCTCCGCGAAACTTGCCTTCCAGCAGTTCCGACAACGTCATGAACCCGTCCCTGTTCCGTTCAAAGAAACGATACTCGGACTTGCAGATTAAACACAAATCCCAACAAATAGCCTGAGTCACGCAAATTAACCGATCTGGACAGACGTGGGTAGTCTGGACGAGACCGAGTCACAGCGGACTTGCAAATATTGGTGAAAAAATCGGAAACACGAGCTCAAGACGGGGTCGTTGTCTTGGATTCCGATTCACCACGAAAGCGATAACCAACCCCACGGACGGTTTCGATCAGTTCACCGAGCAGGCCCAACTTTTGTCGCAGTGAGCGAACATGCACATCGATCGTTCGTTCGAGGGCATTGGCATCTTCACCCCGACAGTGATCCATCAATTCATTTCGTCCAAATGGGCGCCCTGGTGCACGGACCAGCGACCAGAGCAATCGAAATTCAGTGGGGGTAAGATCGAGCAACTCATCTTGCGCCGTTGCAGTATGGTTGACTCGGTCGACTTGGATTCCGTGAACCGCGACCACATCTCGCGAAGACTTTTCCACACCTTCCCGACGGAGCAGGGCTTTAATCCGGTGAATCAGCGGTTTGATTTTGAAGGGCTTGGTCACGTAATCATCTGCCCCCATGTTAAAGCCGACGATTTCGTCGACTTCTTCGCTGCGGGCAGTCAACATCAGAATTCGAATGCGCTGGGTCTTCACGTCGGCACGCAACTGCCGACAGACTTCAAGGCCGTCAATCACCGGTAACATCAGGTCCAGTAAAATGACATCCGGCTCGAAAGAACGGGCTTTTCGAATTCCATCTTGCCCATCGGCAGCCACCGAAACTTCAAACCCCTCACGTTCGAGGTTGTAGGACAGCACTTCCTGCAATGCGCGTTCGTCTTCGATAATCAGAATTTTTTGCTTGGCCATAAGACTTCAGATTAATACCTTTTAACCATCCGAGGAAAAGCGATTGCGATGCCGGATGATCTCACCCTGCACCAGATAAACAACATCTTCGGCAATATTCGTGGCGTGGTCCGCAATTCTCTCAATCTGCCGTGAGGCCGAGAACATGTGCAGGGCAGGCTCGACCAGTTCCGGGCGTGCCTGCATGAGTTTCGTCAATTCCTCGATAATGATGCGGTTCAGATTGTCAATCGACTCGTCCTGAAGACAGACCTCGCGAGCGGTCCGCACATCGAGATGAACATAGGCATCAATGCTCCGGTGCAGCATATCCAACGCCTGCCGGGACATATCCTTCATGTTTTCAGGAACCGAGATCTCCGGGCAACCGACAATTCCACAAGCGCGCTCGGCAATACTGACCCCTAAATCGGCCACCCGTTCCAGTTCACCGCCGATCTTCAGTACGGTGGTGATTCGGCGCAAATCAATCGCCACCGGCTGGTGCAATGCCAGCAGCTTGAGGCATTCTTCTTCGATTTCGACATCCATCCGATCCACTTCGTCGTCGGCGGCCATGATCTGTTTGGCACGGTCGAAATTGGGGGTATGCAGTGCCTCGACTGCGGAATGGATCATCTCTTCAACACGTGCACACATGGTGAGAATCATGCGATGCAGGCTATCAAGATCGCGAATCAGGTGAATGGACATGGTTCATGATCCTCCATCCCTGGAGGTTCCTTCTCGTAAAATCGCCGCTCAAAACCAACCAGTGACACCTGGGAGAAAATGGAACACAATCGACCGCTGCAGTGGATACTAGCCAAATCGACCCGTGATATAATCCTCGGTCTCTTTTTGAATCGGATTCGTGAAGATTTGCTTGGTTCTGCCGATTTCGACCAGCCTTCCCATGCAAAAGAAGGCCGTCTTTTCACTGATTCGCGCGGCCTGCTGCATGTTGTGGGTCACAATGACGATGGTGTAATTTTGTTTGAGCTCAAAAATCAGATCTTCAATGCGTGCTGTTGAGGCGGGGTCCAAAGCTGATGCGGGTTCGTCCATCAGCAGAACTTCGGGGTTCGTGGCGAGCGCCCGAGCGATACACAGACGCTGTTGTTGTCCCCCTGAAAGTGCCATGGCCGATTCTTTCAGCCGATCCTTGACCTCGTTCCAAATGGCCGCTTGCTTCAAGCAGCGTTCGACAATATGCTGCAATTCCGTTTTTTTTGTAAGCCCGGCGATTCTCGGCCCAAAGGCGATGTTGTCAAAAATCGATTTGGGAAATGGTGTCGATTTCTGAAAAACCATTCCGACACGTTTCCGCAAGGAAACCACATCGACTTCACTCGCGTAGATGTCCTCGCCGTCAAGGAGCACTTCGCCGGTGACACGTGTCCCTTCGATGATGTCATTCATCCGGTTCAAGGATCGAAGATACGTGCTTTTCCCGCATCCTGATGGACCAATCAGTGCCGTTACAGAGCGGTCCTGAATCTGCAGGTTAATGTCGTGCAAAGCCTGTTTGGTGCCGTAGAAGAAACTCATCGTTCGAGTTTCAATTTTTGGCAGACCACGAGGAACCGTTGCGTCCGTCGCCTCACCAGTGCCTGAAACCGTGGGAGATTCCACGAATTGCGTAAATCGTTTTTCGAGCGCCATAACCGTTTTTCGTTGCTTGAGATCACCCTGGATTTTCATCGGTCCGAAGGACTCGATGCGAATTCAATGAATACTGATGACTTCTGCATGGCTTCACCAATGATTCTTCCGCTGAAACCGTTGTCGAATAAAAATGGCGGCACCGTTCAACGATAACAGAGTTATTAGTAACACGAGAATTCCTGCAGCCGCGACATGTTCAAAGTTGGGAGCCGCATCGTTGACCCAGCTATAAATCTGAATGGGAAGCGCTGTGAATCGATCGAACGGGGCCTTGATCAATTTTTCGGGGTGCTGAACCAGATCACCAACACCGGTAATTTCGCCCGGCGCCCAACTGATTTGTGCCGCCACACCGATGACAGCCAGTGGCGCTGCCTCACCAATCGCCCGAGAAAGTGAAAGGATTACCCCGGTCAAAATACCGGGCAAAGCGGCCGGAAGGACCTGATGCCAAATGGTTTGCCATCGGCTGGCGCCGAGTGCATACGCGGCATGCCGTAGTGATGCCGGGATCGACCGCAATGCTTCTTGCGAGGTAATGATCACTACAGGAAGACTGAGAAGCGTCAACGTACAGGCCCCTGCCAACACCACGGGACCCAGTGGTAAGGAAATCTCGATGGTTTTTAAGCCCAGGATTCCACCAATTTCGACATACGTTTTTTCTTTGTCAAAAATTCCAAACATTCGTGAAAAAACGGTGAAACCAAGGATGCCGTACACAATCGACGGAACCCCAGCCAAGTTTGAAATATTCAGTTGGATGAACTTTGTCATTAACGTCGGCTTGGAATATTCTTCAAGATACACGGCCGCACCGACTCCGAGCGGGACCGCCATCAGGGTTGTTAACCCAACCAGCCAGAGACTTCCCCACAACCCGGGCATAATCCCCGAATCGATGGGATCATCGGAATTTCCGTGAGTCAGCAGCCTCCACGTTAGCCATCCCCAAGGGTTTGCGGGTTTCGGTGGATGGACCGATGGAATGGCAACCCCTTCAGGCTCGCGTCCCGGCCCCACTTTCTTCCAGCTCTGGCTTGCCTTGTCAGCAGAGAATTTCGAATCGATGGTCAGGTCGAAGAGAGGAGCAACACGCCGACCATCATGGTTAAAAACAATTTTCCCCTGTTGGACATCCGTCCGCGTAAAAAGATTCTGTTTGATGCCAGGTCGGTCCTTCTCTTCGAATTGCCCCCCCGAGATATTCGAGACCAGATACGAGAGATCATCCCCCACACCATCATGCGGCCCAGAGGCGGGCATTGAGACCGCAGCCACTCCCTTTCCACGCCCTGGAGTAAAGGCCTTTATCAAAATCGAGCCGAGCAGAATCAACAGGAAAGCAAGAGCTCCTATCGTCGCCAGTCGGCAAAGCCATTCGAATCCCTGCCCCATCCGGTGACGCCAGATGAGACGACGCTCGTAAAGATCACCTTGCAGACTCATTGATACACCTCGCGATAACGCGATAGTACCCATTGCGAAATCAGATTCATTCCCATCGTGATCGTAAACAGCACCAGTGCGACCGCGTAAAGGCTTTTCTCTAATGTTGACCCGCTGACCACTTCTCCCCCCATCACATCCACAATGAAAGAAGTCATCGTCTGAATCTGATCTAAGGGATTCAAGGTCAGGTTTGCCAGTCCTGCCGAAGCGATCGACACCGCCATGGTTTCACCAATACTCCGAGAAAGTGCCAGCAGAAACGCGGCAAAAATCCCCGAGAGTGCGGCGGGAACAACGATCTTGGTGCTCACGTCAAATTTGGTTGACCCGAGTGCGTAACCCGACTCGCGCAAGCTATTGGGAACCGAACGCATCACATCTTCACTGAGGGATGCGACCATCGGAATGATCATTAAACCGACGACAATACCACCCGCCAGTGCGTTTTTTCCCATCACGGAAAAGCCGAGCCAGTCATGGAATACTGGCGAGATGATCAACGGACTCAATATGCGCAGGGCGAAATAACCATAGACCACGGTGGGGACGCCCGCCAGGATTTCCAACGCCGGCTTCACCCATTTCCGCGAGCTGGGCGAGGCATATTCGCTGAGATAGATGGCAATCAACAGCCCCATGGGGAGCCCAATCAGCGCGGAAATTCCGGTAATCAGCAACGTTCCACAGAGGAGCGGAAGGATACCGTAATGGGCTTCATCATGCTGTGGAAGCCATTTTGTTGACGTGAAAAATTCCGAAAAGCTGATCTCTTGGAAGAACGCAGTGTGCGGAGGAATTGCAATTAATGACTCGGACACGAGGACGTAGATAATACTCAGCGTCGTGACAATCGAAAGGAGTGAACATCCAAAGAGAACTCCCTGGATCAACTGTTCACGTGCCCGAACCCAGGAAAATCGACGGCGCAAAGACGAGGCTGCTTGCGCCCGAGGCTTCGGACTGGCATTGCCCGTCAGTTGTTCCTGCTGTGATTCGGACACTAGAGTGAAACCCTTGATGAACTTGCGGAGAATCCCGTAGACCAAAACGAGGATTGGATCTGAGGCAATCTTGAAATCGGATCAAATCATGGCCCGACAGAAACTTCTTTCTGCGCGTTATCCAGTGTTTTTGCCGCGTTCTCCCGAGTCTCTTCATTCACACGAACAAATCCCCGTTTTTCCACCAACGGCTGTGACTCAACCGAAACGGCAAACTTGAGAAACTGGTAGACTTCCGGCCGCTTCAATGAGGCTTTGTCGACATACATGAACAGTGGGCGTGAAAGCGGGGCATATTTTCCTGCGAGAATTGAGTCGACGGAAGGCTCGATGAACTCGCCAGGAGGTTCTGTCGCCTCTTTCTGCGGGGAAATCGCGATTGCCTTCAATTTCTCGGTGTTTTCGATGTAGTAGCCAAACGGAATGTAACCCAGCGCGTTTTGGTTGGTGGCGATCCCCTGCACCAACACGTTGTCGTCTGACGCAGGAGTGTAATTCGTATTGGTCGCTTTTTTCTTGCCGTTGATCACTTCCGTAAAATATTCAAATGTTCCCGAGTCGGTGTCAGCTCCAAACAACAGAATTGACTGAGCGGGCCATGCAGGATCCAGATCGCTCCACGTTTTGATCTTGCTGTCCGGTTCCCAGATTTGTTTCAACTGAGCACATGTCAAGTTTGAACACCACGTGTTCGTCGGATGAACTGCGATCACAATTCCGTCGACTGCGATGGTCAATTCGAACGGTTCAATCCCCTTACTTTTCAGTTCTTCGGATTCCTTGGGATCGATGGGTCGCGAAGCATTCCAGATATCCGCTTGCCGGTTCAAAAATTTCTTGTATCCACCACCGGTTCCCTGCCGACCGACGCTTACTTTGTGTGGAGTTTTCTTTTCAAATGCCACAGCGAATGACTGACAGATCGGATAGACAGTACTTGATCCTTCAGCACTGATTGTCGCAGAAATTGGCGCAGATTCGCCGGTTTTCGCTTCGGGATGACCCTCGTGGCCAGATTCAGTCGCGGCTTTCTCGACAGAGCCAGTCGCCGATTTGGGTTGTGGCGATCCGCTTTTTACGGAACAGCCGCAGAACAGAACCGCTGATGCAACCACAGCAACACACAACGACTGGGTGATCCTGAAAAATCTCATTCTCAACATTCCTTGCTGGAACATCACATGCTTGCCTAAAAATTAATCGTAGATTACCAAATGCGTAGCACAGCATACTCGACGGCAAACAGAATCGGCAGCGTGATGTTAAGTGGAGATCGTGAACTTTTTGTGAAGATGATTTCGCGAGCCAGCATGAATTGATTTGCCAAATCGAAGAACGAGCACCCCTCCACGAATTTCAGCGAGCCGAATTCAAATTCCGTCAGCAGATGCTTTGTCGTAAACCTATACTGTGAAAGCGCATGCCGACAAACTTGAGTGCCGGCATGTGCTCGTCGTTTGTCTCTCCTACCAGGATTCCCGCTTTTGGGTATTTCAAAAGCAGAAGGTGGCAGCAGACCCTCATCATTGAGAATCATTGAGCGGCAGGAACTTTTTTCGCCCCAGCCAACGGTTGCAGGTACT
>CAMBQP010000186.1 GCA_945869955.1 Schlesneria paludicola DSM 18645 | reverse complement strand
CTTGCGAGTAACCCATAAGCTCGGGTCGGGGCGATTGTGCGTGTGATGAGGAGGATTCGCTTTACTCACAATTTCCGTGAGGTGAGCTTCGGCGACGGGCCGATCAATGCGATTCCGCGATTTCCAGGCTGATGGAGATCGTTTTTCGGAACATGGCAACCGTTGTGGCAACCGCGAAATTTCGCGTCACCGAGAGAAGAGAGATCAATGGCACTCGACGTGTGCTCGGTGTCATTTCCATCCAATGTGATTGTTCGTTTACGCAAAGGTAAGTTATGAAGAAACTGTTGTCTGTATTATCCGTATTTGCACTCGCTGCGATCGCCGCCGGCACCGCGTCAGCGGGGTCGATCTCCACCCCCACAGGACTCAATCCGGGGGATCAATTCCGCTTTGTCTTTGTGACGGCGAACACGTCAGACGCAACCAGCAGTGACCTCTCTACATATGATAATATTGTATCTTCAGATGCAACTGGCTACACGTATGGTGGGATTAGTCCAATTTGGAAAGCGATTGTGTCCAATTCTATTACAGACGCGCGCGACCACATTGGGCTGCTGAGCACGTCGGTAGTACCACTGTACACGGTAAACGGCGCGAAAGTTTCGGGTGGAAATCTATGGAGTGGGGTTTTGTTATCTCCAATGAATGTGTCGATCAGCGGCCAGACGGCAACATTCAAAGTTTGGACGGGCTCTAACACAGACGGAACCAAGGACTCGGCATCCCCCCTCGGGACACCGGGAGCGCCAGTGTCTGGATACTCGGGATCTATGCAACACCCGTGGATCAGAAATTCTTACGAATCGATCACGAACGAATTACCGGTGTATGGCATCAGCGATGTGTTAACGGTCCCAGCTGCGGTTCCCGAACCATCAACGGTGATGTTGGTGGGTCTGGGTGGTCTTGCGGCCTTGGGATATTCGTTCAAGCGCAAGCGGGCCTAACGTGTGCGGTAATGGCCAGTGGGGTGTTGCGAGTACAGCCACTCGCTGTGAGATCGCTTCCATGGCACGGTCAACAAATTGCCCACCATCCAGACTCAGTCCGCTTTTTGCCCAACTGTACCAGCGTTTGAGGTACGCCCCAATGCGGATCAGGTCCTCACCTTGCTCATAAAGCATAAAGCCGGGACACACGTTCGACGCAATGTTCAAACGCCCGCGGGGCCATTTCCAGCCCCGCGGGTTTCATCACAGATCCCAGAAAATCAAATCCCCGTTCGACTCGCCCGATAAGAATCTCGTCCCACCGCCAGCGCAAATCCCAGACATCATCGTTTGCCGAGTCGTCGCGACGACGCTGGCAGACCCATTCATCAGCCTGCTGCATGACTTCGTTGCTCACGATTTCCTCCAACCAGTCGGTCATCTGCTCACGACCCTCTGCGAGCGCGAACTGGCGGACAACCCGTAGCGAAAACACCCGTCCGAACGACGTTGATACCATGCGATCTTCATGGACAGATTTTTAACCCAATCCCATCGCGATGGCATGACTGACATTTCCCTGCAAATTGGGATTGATCCCGTGAGCGGGTGACGCGGCAAACGGACTCGTTTGAATCGCCACGAGCCAAGCAAAACCCGCAAGTGTGAACCTGACGACCCAAACCTGACGTCGACAACCTGACGGGGGTGAAGCCCGTGATTACGACGGCGTTTTACGAAATGCGACCGCAATCCCCATCCCACCCCCCACACACAGGCTGGCCAGTCCACTGATAATCTCTCCTGCAGCAATTCGATGAGCCAGATGGACCGCCAGTCGGGCTCCTGACGCACCAATCGGATGTCCCACCGCAATCGCTCCCCCACAGGGATTCAGCCTCGCGCTGGCGATGTTTAACTCCCGCTGACAGGCCAGCGTCTGCACGGCAAATGCTTCATTGATTTCAATCGTTTCGAATTCATCCAGCGTCCATCCGCGTCGGTGACAAAGTTTGTGAATGGCATGCACAGGACCCAATCCCATTCGGGCAGGGTCACACCCTTGTACGGTCCCCCCGTCCAGTGTCGCCAAAATTGGCCAACCTTGTTTCAAAGCCCAGACCCGCTCAGCAACAACCAGCATCGCCGCACCATCGTTGATTCCCGACGCATTCCCCGCCGTCACCGTTCCATCAGGTCGAAACGCGGGCTTTAACTGACCGAGCGTTTCCAGGGTTGTCCCCCCTCTGGGATGTTCGTCCTGTTTCAATTGACCCACCGGAACAATCTCGCGCTCAAAGATCCCGCTGCGGGCGGCGGCGGCATAACGCGTCTGGCTTTGAACCGCGAATTCGTCCTGCTCCGACCGGGAAATTGCGAATTCGGTGGCGAGTCGCTCGACCGAAAGTCCCATGTGCTCATGATCAAAACTGTCGACGAGGCCGTCATGCAGGATCGCGTCGACAGCACTGACGTTTCCCAGCTTGAACCCTTGTCGCCCCTTCGGCAACAAGTACGGGGCGTTCGACATCGATTCGGTCCCGCCGCACAGCACCACGCGGGCATCACCCCCCCGGATCGCTTGCTCGGCCTGCAACAAGGCCTGCAGGCCCGAGGCGCACATCATGTTGGTGGTAAAGGCGGGGCATTCCAGCGGTAATCTCAAGCGAACGCCGACTTGTCGGGCAATATTCATCCCCTGTCCCGCAGCCAGGACATTCCCCAGCACCACCAGATCGATCTGGCTGCGGTCAATTTCGTGAATTGCCGCGTCGCCTGCAGCACAGGCCAGTTCCACTGCCGAAAAGCCGGCCAAGCCCCCGAGAAAACGGCCAATCGGAGTTCTCTTGGCCGCAACGATTACCACGTCTGTTTCTGTCATTCACGGATCCCTTCCCTGGCGTTTTTTATTCCTGTCTCGGCGGGGCCTCACAACCAACCCTCACCGCACGCTTCCCAGATCACAATTTTTTGACCTCATCCGACCGAATATCCAAGGCGACGGCCCCGTATAATCCCCCCGGAACAACAGGCTCGACCAGCGCATCATACTCCATCGTCACCACCAGCTGATTGAAGGTTTTTAAAAACGTCGTCACCTCAAATTCAACCCCCACTCCGGTCCCCTGAAATTCTCCCACGGGATGCTGGTTCAGTGACACTGAACCGAGACCACGTACTTCTGTCAGGACGAGGATGACCCGTTCGTGAGCCTCCAGATTCGTGGGAGCGTGAAACTTGCGTTGAAATTGGGCCGAGCCTGAATTCGCACCGAAAATCGTACACCACTCCCGGGGCATCGTCACCGTTCCCGAGCGTTCGATCCCCATAGCTGGCTCAAACGGACCGGTCAGCCAGGCGAAATCCCAGGGACCCTTTAAATGGATTCGATGTGATGACATGAAACTCGATTCAATAGCTGGCGATGCAACAAGCGAACTACGAATAATCAAACCCGCTGCGGTGACGCAATTCAGCGTTTGGTGACAGCCTCGTCAAAATTCATCAGCGTTTCGACCAGCACCGTCATCGCCGCATGGTCGGCTAACTCTAACGTTTCATCACGAGCGGTCTCGCCAATCGACAGGAATTCTTTCGCCGCTTCGAGCTGAGAATCAAAATGGAGCTTCTGTTCGCGATAAAGTCGCTGCAAAATTGACAACTCGCTGGGTGACGGACGTCGACTGGTCACGATACGAAAGGCGGACTCGATCCGCTGCTCGGTCGTGGCCTGTGGTTGCAGCAGCAGCTTTTGCGCCAGGACCCGAGCCGCTTCCAGAAACTGAGGATCGTTCAGCAATACCAGTGCCTGCAACGGCGTTGCCGTCCGTTCGCGCCGTGCGGTACAGACTTCTCGGCCCGTCGCATCGAAGGTCAGCATGTTGGGAGGAGGGGATGTCCGCCGCCAGAACGTGTATAAACTCCGGCGATACAGCCCTTCCCCCTTGGCTTGAGCGTAACTTTTTCCAGTTCCCGCCTCTTCCCATAGCCCTGCAGGTTGATACGGCTTGACGCTGGGGCCCCCAATTCGGGGAACCAGCAAGCCACTGACGGCCAGTGCGTTGTCTCGCAATTGCTCGGCAGAAAGTCGATAGCGAGCTCCCCGGCCGAGCAGGCGATTGTCGGGATCGTCAATCAGTAATTGCAGGTCGCGCGGTTGTGACGACTGTCGGTAGGTTGCCGACAAAACAATCTGCCGACAAAACTGTTTGACGTTCCATCCCTGGTTGATGAAATCGCGTGCCAGCCAATCGAGTAATTCCGGGTGCGAGGGAGACTCACCTTGTCCCCCAAAATCCTCGACCGAGGCCACCAGACCGCGTCCAAAAAACAGACTCCAGAATCGATTGACCGCCACACGACTCGTCAGGGGATTGCGATCATCCGTCATCCATTTGGCCAATCCCAAACGGTTCCGTGGCAGCCCCTCGGGAAACGGAAAAATGCTCGTGGGAGTGTCCGAGGTGACCACCGCACCCGGTGCATCGTAGGCCCCCCGTTTGAGAATATGGACCGGTCGCGGCGCTGCAGACTCTTTCATCACCATGATCTGACGGACCTGCGTGATCAATTCATTCTCTTCCTGGCGGAGTTTCTGCAACTCGCTTAAGCCACGCCGATAAGGTTCGTCGTGCCGCAATAAATAATGTTCGAAGCGGTCCGAGGCCGAAAAACCGCCAGGGATCGCTGCTTCGACCTCTGCCGGTTTCAAGAATTCGACGCGCAGCCGGGCCATTTCCAGCGGCGAAAGAGCTCGATCAAAGACCGTCAGTTCATCAATCTGCCCGTGACGGAACCCCACATCACGAAATCGCGCACCCAGCGACATTTCCACCCCGCCCGAATTGGAATCACCCCACTCCGATCGGTATTTGATGTCCCGCGTCAGTTGATCCTTGACCACCGTGACTTCGGCCCGCTGGCCATTCAAGTACAACTGCACCCCTTGTGCCTGGCTGCTGCCATCATAAACAATCCCGATCTGTGTCCATTCGTGGAGGGGAATGGATTGCTGTGCCTGAACCTGAATCGCCTCTCCCGGCCAGAAATGTATCAGGGAAAATTGGGGATGACCATTTTCCAAGATCAGCGAATAGCCGCGAAATGCCGCATCCTCGGCAGCGACGCATTGGTGCAGAATCGCAACTCGGGAATGATGTTCTGTGGGTTTCACCCAGCACGAAATCGAAAACTGCGAAGCTCGGCCATACTGCCCTGACCCGGCACAGGCAAACGCATCGTCTCCACGAAACTCGATCCCCTTTCCGGAAAGACCGGGAACCAGCTGATTCTCGCCGTTGGGCTTGGCCTCCTCGAAAGTCATCCGCAGCTTGGGAACCAGTTTGAACCCCGCTGGCGCGACACCGTCATCCGTCGGTTTGGTTTCGGCGGGCAATGCTTCGTGGTCCAGCATCTCGGCCAGACTGGCCAGATTTTCAATGGCCACTTGGGATAAGCGATGTTCCGTAAATCGCTGCCGAGCCGCATCACGAATCTGACTGAGTCGCCCCGCCTGTGCCTGAATTTTGCCGAGCAATTCCCGATGTTTTCCCTGTTGCTCCCCTTCGTACAACGGCATCGCAGGGGTCGGGGCAGTCTCCGTGAAATGCGAATACAAACCATGTTCGTCAATCGCCGCAAAGAAGGCCGACAACTTATAGAAATCGGCTTGCGTAATTGGATCATATTTGTGGTCATGGCAACGGGCACATTCGAGGGTGAGCCCCAGAAATGCCGTTCCATTGGTCACGACACGATCGGCGATATAAGACTGACGAAACTCTTCCTCGACACTTCCCCCCTCGTTCGTTTGTCGGTGCAGCCGATTGAATGCCGTTGCCAACTGCTGATCACGCGTCGCTTCGGGAAGCAGATCTCCCGCCGTCTGCCAGAGAATAAACTGGTTGTACGGCAAGTTGCCGTTGAAGGCCCGAATCACCCAATCCCGCCAGGGCCATAGATGAGTGTCCCGGTCCGATTGATAGCCAAAGGTGTCGGCATACCGCGCGACATCCAGCCATTCGTTCGCCATCCGTTCACCAAACGAGGTTGATTCCAATAATCGATCGACAACCCGTTGATCGGCGTTGGGTGCTGTGTCCGCCAGAAAATCATCGAGTTCCGCCAAAGTGGGGGGCAGCCCCGTGAGATCAAAGGTGACCCGCCGTAACCATTTTTCACGCGTCGTTTCCGCAGCCGGTTTCAGCCCCGCTTGCTGTAGGCGGTTCAGCACAAACAGGTCAATCGGCGATCGCGTCCAGTCCGCCATTTCCATCGCTGGCGGGACGGGAACCACTTGCGGGACGGGAACCAGTGACCAGTGGGGATGGTATTCCGCACCTTCCTCAATCCAGGTTCGCAGCAACGCTTTTTGCGCCTCGGTCAAAGGTTTATTGGTTTTTCGGGGCGGCATCACCACATCGTCTTCAGCCGCGTGAATCCGTTGGATCAGCAAGCTTTCCTCGGCCCGACCAGGAACGATCGCCTTAGACTCCAGGGCCGAAGCACGCAGGTCTAACCGTAAATCCCCTTGACGGGCCTCTTGATCGGGGCCATGACAGGCAAAGCATTTGTCCGACAAGATGGGCCGAATGTCCCGATTAAAGTTGATTCCGGCCCCCCCTGCTGCGGCCAGTGACCGAACGTTCGATAAGGCGACTGCGAATACCAGCGACGCGACCAGGATTCGGAAGTGCATCGTGATTCGTATCGTGAACATGTGGTTTCGATATCCTGTAGGTCCAGACAGCGTAGGTTCATTCAGCCTCGGTCCAGACAGCCTCATCTGACGACGATCACCGAAGCGGCATTATCTCGTCTTCCGCGACGATTCGCCAGTTCCTGACGGTTCCCGTCATTCCCGCACGGGAATTTCTTGCAGCTCAACCTCGATCGGCAAATCCAGAATCAGGGTCGGAGCTTCATACACAAATCGATATTGATTCGCCGGAGCCGGCAACTTGCGCCAACGGTAATCGACCGCGACCGCCCCGTCCGCTTGTTGCGTTGTTTCAAAATCCGTAAATCGAACTCGAGTCCCTGACTTGGTTTCCAGGTAAACCGCATTGTGAAAAATCCACGTCCGGTGCGACTCGAAGGCCGGCCCCCCCGTGTCATAACTGACCGCGACACCAATCTCGGCATCCAACTCATTCGTCTCGGTCGGGCTGAAGAGAGCCTCGCGCAGCCGGACCGAGACTCCCCCGCGCCGTCGGATTGTTCCGCGTGCCAGCGACGTTTGATCAAAAACGACCCGCTCCGTCGCCGCCGCAATCTGACAAAAAAACTTTCCCTGGATCTGCAAGGATTTGAGTTCGGTCCCCTCTGCCAGGCTGAAATCCCAAGCGACGGGAACTTCGTGCCCGCCATCACCGACAGGATGTTCGTATTTTGCGTCAGGATTCCAGGGGACGAGCGGTAATCGATGCTCGGTCATACCCTTGAGGTCCGCCGCCGCGATTGCCAGGAAAAGTGGCCGGATTCGGGGTTCGACCGAAAGCCGACCACGAACGCGTAATAATCGCTGGAGTGGCTCGCCGATCACCGGACGAATCTGAGCCGGCTCAATCGCCAATCGAAAAGGACCGATCCGCTGAATCACTCCACCCGGCGTTAATTCCCGATCCGACTTCGAGATCCGCAGTACGGCAGCATCCGCAGGGATTCGCCAGCGATATCCGCCACGATCACAAAGGTCATCCACGCACTCCCAAAATGGTTTTTTCTCCCAAAGTAACTCGAACATCTGCTGCGGAATCTCAGGTTGATCCTCGTCGATCGAAACCGAATTTCCCGTTTGCGATTGGATCTGCGTCAGGATCTCTTCCAGACTCAAATTCCCGTCGAGTGTCACCAGCGACGCCGTCGAGGATTCTTTCGCC
The DNA here is from genome assembly GCA_945869955.1 of Schlesneria paludicola DSM 18645. Taxonomy (GTDB): domain Bacteria; phylum Planctomycetota; class Planctomycetia; order Planctomycetales; family Planctomycetaceae; genus Schlesneria; species Schlesneria paludicola_B. The sequence continues at coordinate 4,239 of CAMBQP010000186.1, read as the reverse complement.
GCGCGGCGCTCCAGCTGAATGCGAACCCGACGTAGGGACTCGCGAGCCGCACGGTTTTCGACCGATTCCATGGCGGGAAGCTTCGAGAGAATTGCCGGCCCTAAATCGAGAATCTGCCGCTCGGCCCGGGATCGCTCAGCCAAGGTCTCGGCCTCCAGGTTTTTGATCAAATTTTGAAGCTGCTCACGGGAAACCGTGGTCTCGTCGGCAAATAGCGTTTCAAAAAATAGCGATTCAAAGCCCAGCACCAGCAGGAATGCCAGCACCGCAATTCGCCCGCCAGTCCGCAGCCCGGCCCAACCCCTAGTCCAGGGCCGACCACGGTCGACTTTAGGTCGAGTCTCTACGTCAAAAAGGGTTTGTATCCGCATCTGGGTACCGTCTTGAAGTTGTCAGTTGTCAGTTGTCAGTTGTCAGTTGTCAGTTGTCACGGAGTTGTTGCCTCGACTTTGTGATTCTCAAACCAATAGTCTGGCAGATCCGGTTTGGTGTCGCGAAGAATTTCCAGAATTGCCGTCCGATCCTCGTCGCTTAAATGCTGGAATGGCTTACTGTGGTCCTGGCCGCTCAGGACTTCCCAGAGTCGTTTCAACACCACGCTTTTAGCTTCGGCGGGTAATTCGTTAAACGATCGCGAATAAACCAGATAGCTGCAGGGATACTTGAACAGCCGCCGCTCCAGATCAAAATCACGCAGGGATCGCCCCTGCGTGTCCTGCGGGCCCCGTTGAGTAAACTCGTCCGCGAACAGGGTTGACCCTTGCATCCTGGCGGTCAAAGGAGCTTCCTCACTAAACAGCAGGTACTTGACCAGGGCTTCGCAGGCATGCTTAATGCGCGTGGTCGTGCTGTCCCAACGGTGCCCCTCGGGTTCCTTCAGATCCTTGTTCAGTCCGATCTCGGCATGCAACGCTTCTCGCGTCTGAAAGTTGGCGCGTGTCAACAAATTGTGGGCTTCTCCCTGATGCTCAAGCACCATCAGCGCCACGAGATCACTATGGCCGCTCAGATACGCCGACGTGTTGAAGCGGGAACTCAGATCCATCACATTCTGACCCGCCCCGTTTTCGATCGGCTCTTGCTGACGGCTACTGGTCAAAACCAGATTGCCCAAATGCTTTTGATCACCATGCGTCCCGGTGACGTACCAGCCCCCCCACCGCTTTTCGATTGGACTGCTGTGGTCAATCCGAGTCGTCCCCAAATGCAGGGCGGGAAGCCCCCCGGCGTCCACGTACACCGAACGAACCAGATGCCCCGGTACACCACGCGTGTTGGACGATCCATGACAGAGCAGGCAATTGTCGTTCTGACGGACGATCTGCGGGGATTCCACCAGATCTTGACTCAACGTATAAAACACCCCACCCAGCGCAGGATCGGCTGCGGACAATTCCAGTACGTCCCCATGCAGGCAAAAGCCGACATACACATCGTCATTGAAATAGAGTGCGCGGGGTGTTCGCGGGGCGATCCGATGCCGCTGGAGACTAGTTTTCGAGTAAACCAGCGTTTGTGACGAGATCGGGACATTCAGTTCCTGCAACAGCGATTTCAAATAGCCCTGACGGCCGCTGGATTCCAATCGAGTCTGTCCGGAATCGAGTCGGGCCTGAAGTTGAGAAACCCCGTTGTCGGTGGGGGCGACCCCGTAACGGATCGGGGGACGCTCGAAATCCTGTGCGTCGAGCCCTGCACCACAGAACAGAACAGAAAAACCAGACAAACCCGCGAGCAACGGGACCAGCAGGAAAAACGGGTTTTTCCCGGTCGCGCGACACCAGACGAAATTCATGAAAGAGAGCAGATTGAGCGGCATGATGAACGAGCCTTTCGTGATTCAATTCGCCTGATAATGACGATTGATCAAATCATTTTGTATCCACAACAGTTTATTGAAGGCAAGCAGACAGGCAATCTCTTCGGTGCGATTCAGATTTAAACTCAGGATCGTTTGTGTCAGTGCGTCGGAAACAAAACCCATTAAGGCATTCATCTGGACGAGTGGCACATTCAGTTGTGGTGAACCCGCATGAACGGTATGAATCTTTCCAATCTGATCCAGATACGTCACCATCTTCTGGTCGTACGGCTTGCTCACCAGGTTCACCAGATAGAGGGCAAGATGCTGTTTGCGAAACTGGATGATCTCGTGGTCGACTGTCAGTGTCTGCAAATCAACGGGGACGGATCCGGCGTAACCCGACTGGCTTTTCAAAAAATGTCGCTTAGTGGCATCGAAACCAAACAGTTTGTCGTAAACAGCATCAACCAGTCCGGCTACATGCGGGCCCAAAGCGGCGGCCGAATGATGAATCGCCAGAATGTCCGCTTCCGCAAATCCGATGAATTCGGCCAGATACCCGAAACGATACGCCAGATCAGTTTCCAGGCGAACTTCGTCAATGTGCTTGATGTTTTGCATGATTCGAAGCAATTCCTGTAAAAAGGGGTAAGGAAAACCGCAGGTCCCCGCCACAGAATCCGAAATAAGACTCGCTTATCCACTATCGACACTGTAGCCTCAGTAAAACAAGATATCAACGTCCAATTTCGATGGAATGGAATTTTCGACATGTTTTCTCAAACGGTTGAGTATGCATTACGTGCGGTCGTCTGTTTGGCGGATCGTGCCCCGAGTGCTTGCACCACGGAGGAAATCGCGGTCGCGACAAAAGTTCCGAAGCCCTATCTATCAAAGGTGTTACAGGCGTTGGTGCGGCATAAGATTGCGCGCAGCCAGCGTGGAATTGGCGGGGGAATCACGCTGATCAAAACGCCAGACCAATTAACGCTGTTTGAAATTGTGAATGCGATCGAGCCGATTGCGCGGATCGAGACCTGTCCACTGGGGCTGAAGTCACACGGAAAGCAATTGTGTCCACTGCACAAGCGGTTGGATGAGGCGGCGGCGGTGGTGCAAAAGTCCTTCGAGGAAACCACGCTGTCCGACTTGCTTTCCGCCCCGAAGGGGGTCTATCCCCTCTGCGAAAGCCCCAAATCGGCAGGTATTGCCGAGGGAGTCCAGCCTGCCAAAAAAACCGATTGAGAGCTCCCTTAAAAGCGAATTCTTCGAAAAAACCGGCAAACAACAACGTGATCAACGGGGAAAACGGGAAGGTCAACGAAGGTGGCTTGCGTTAAACGATCCAATCGTTAGACTTTCGGTCTCTGCACCCCTAGCTCAATTGGATAGAGCATCGGTCTACGGAACCGAAGGTTGCTGGTTCGAGCCCAGCGGGGTGTATTCAAAAACAGGGATTGGCTCCATCCACAGAGTCAGTCCCTTTTTTCGTCTTCACGCGTTCTCGCAACAACGCCAGCAAACGGGGACTGGCTCCGTCCGCGGTGCCTGTCCCCGTTTGCGATCAAACGTTGCCAGAGCAACGCCAGCATACTGGGGCTGGCGCCGTCCGCGGTGCCTATCCCCGTTTGCGATCATCCGTTTGCGATCATCCGTTTGCGATCAAACGTTTGCGATCAAACGTTGCCCGAGCAACGCCAGCCAACGGTGTCGCCGTTTGCGGCTTGATTCGCAGGAACTCGCACGGCCCCTGCGGGACTTTGCACCGTTTTCGGCCTCGCCGAACCCGCGACACCCACCGTTCGGTCGAGGGAAAAGCCCAAGCGGGTGGGGTACTCAAACAAGTTTTACGCATCAGTCAACTCCGACCGAATACGGCGTGTTACGAAACCGAAAAATTCCCTGAGCCAACGTTCGCGATGGGGCGAGACCAATCCGTAACGGGGACCTGCACCGCCGACTGGCCAGAGTCGCGCAGCAGCCGAGAAACCCAGGCCATGATTGTTGACCTGCATCAGGAAAACGTTCCACAAATTACGATGTGAAAAACGATAGAAACCAAAATTGGTATTTTCCAAAAATTTCGGTTAAAAAACAAAAGTTGTTTGAGTTTTGAAAACAGCCGTCTCCAGAATCTCAATCGTGATCTGTTTCCAACCGGGCGTTTGAACGAGAGGCCAAAACGGAGAATAGGAAGTGGCACTGCCCCACGACAGATTCTTGGGCTTCGTGCCACTGTTTGTCCGCCTTGGGACAAGCGTGCCGAACGTCGCGATGCCCGCCACCTCAAACTCGACAATCCCTGTTTCACGATGTCGTGTCGCCAGGCCATCCGCAAAAGCCGATGATCACTACTTCTCCGAAGACTCCGAAGCAGCGTCAGTCTTCCACGCGGCGATGACACGAACCGAATCTCACAGACAAAGACTACGGGT
>CAMBQP010000185.1 GCA_945869955.1 Schlesneria paludicola DSM 18645 | reverse complement strand
GCGGCGGGAGCCTCCTCTTCGTTCTGGCGACTGATCGCGCGGATGCCTGGCAACAATCACGACCTGTCAGGTGACGTGCTTGATGGCAAGTTCTATGTGGCGGGTGGGCTGACCAATGGATGGGGGTATCCTGCTCGAGACCATGCGTTCTCTCAGTTGTTCGAATTCAATCCGCGTGAATCATCATGGCGGGTTGCGGCGGAATTAGGGTATGGCCGCGTGTATTGCACAACGACCCACTTGGCGGGCAAAGTCTGGGTGATTAATGGCGATGTTTTTGAAAAGGACGGTTCTCGACGGGCCTTGACCACGGTTCAGATTGTTGACCCCTCGACGGGCCAAGTCAGGGAAGGACCTGCGACAGAGATAGCGCGCCCCATGCCGGTCGCCGTGAACGTGGATGGTCGAATCTATGTCGCGGGAAATCCGCGTGATCGATACGATGAACCGGGCTGTATCGAAAGTATCGGTCCTGATGAAGCGACTTGGCGTCGAGAACCGGATGGTCCGACGGGGCTGGGAGCTTTGGCCGCCTGCGGGCTGAATGGCCGATTCTACGTGGCGGTGCCAGAAAAACATCTGGCCGCCTTTGACGTAAAAACCCGAACCTGGTCCAAAATCGATGTTCCACACCCGCCTCGATCCTGTCAGATGGCCTCGTTCGAGGGAGAAATCTGGCTGATGGGTGGAGTTGCGGTGCCGGGCTGGTCACACGTGCAGATCTACAATCCTGAATCTCAAACTTGGCGTACGGGACCTCCTTTGCCGCGTGAATTAGCCTGGGGAGCGGCAGCAGAAGTCGAGGGGAAACTGATCGTCACGGGGGGTGCCGGTCGGCACGGGAACGATTGGTCTTATAACAATCGGACCTGGGTGCTGAACCCCTGAATGACTCGTGTCCCCCTTCATGGGAATTTGTGTGAAAGCCGATCAATCATCGGTCTAAGATAACGTCAAGAGGTGTTCATTTTGAAATCTGTGTTGTTTTGGGTATTGCTGGTTTGTGGTCTGTCAGTGCTGAGCCTGATGATTTTTGGTCGGGGATTTGGTGGCGGACCGTCGCAGCCTGTCACGGCGAATGGGGACAAGGGACCTGTCGTGGTCGACGAGATTCTTCCGCTGAAACCTTCGGCGACTCCTGGAAAGGTTGAGCTTCTGGAAACGGAATTTGATTTCGGCGAGAAAGAAGTTGGCTCAGAAGATCAGCACGTCTTTCAACTTAAGAATGTCGGTCCAGGCGTTTTAGACTTCAAAATGGGGTCCCCAAGTTGCCAATGTACTGTCGGTGAAATCACAGGAGAAAACGGTGAGGCCATGTCGGCAGGACCCCTGGCGCCTGGTGAATCCGTGAAGATTCTCGTCAAGTGGAAGATGAATTCGAAAACCGAAAAGTTCCGCCAAACGGTACCGATTTATACGACCGATCCAGAAAACAGGACACTCAACCTGGCGGTGCTTGGAAGCGTTGTTGCCGCAGTGGATGCTGACGGTTTAGAAATGCCCACCAATGCCACCCTTCCCCTGCTCCGCCTTGTACCCGCCAGTCCCTGGAATTTTGGCCTGATTTCAAACACCGAGCCCACCATCGTGGAGGGTTATGTTGGCTCCAAAACCTTGGATGAGTTCACGATCACCGAAGTACCACGCGAAAACGCCCATGTGAAGGTGACTTGGCAGCCTGCCGCGGATCAACAAATCAAGGCCAATCAATCTCGATTTGGATACGTGCTGAAGCTCGAAGCAGGACCCGAGATTCCCGTCGGCTTGTTTCGTGAAGAGATCGTATTGAATATCACGTATGGCAAAAAAGAAATGCCGATGTATTTAAGCGTTCAAGGACGGCGTTCCCAGTCTATTGAGCTGAGGGGAGTCAAGGGGGCGAATTTCAATCCCGATACGAATCAACTTTTTTTTGGTGAATTTTCGGCTTCGGTTGGCAAGAAAGCCAAGTTTCTGTTGGTGGTGAAGAATCTGGACGACGAACTTGTCTTGAAGTCGGTGGAACCGTCAGGGGCTCGCCCCCAAGTTCGGTTGCTCGATACGGGAAAACCGTTTGGAAATTCCAAGATGTATCAGGCCGAGATTGAAATTCCACCGGGACAATCCGTCAAACACCAAGGGACCAATGCCGAGCGTGTGCAGTTGAGGTTTAATCATCCCGAAGTCCCTGAACTCGAGTTATCGATCGATTATTTGGCCAAATAATCGATCGGAGTTTTTTTGATCCGAAGGAAACGGCAGTCTCCTCAGAGACGGATTCTGATCGCAAAAAATTCGAGCCTTGGCTGGCTCGGATTTTCAGCCGTCGCGATACAAGACTCCGGCGATACAAGTCGCTGGCGATGAGGTAAAATTCTCCTGAAGCCAGCATCAGGTGGATGTCTGGTCTGAGCTCTGTCACAAGGAGTTTTCGTGGCGATTGCGGCGTTCGAGTTCAACACAGAGCGACTGGCCTTCCGGGTCTGGCAGGATCATCATTGCGCCCCGTTTGCCGCGATGAATTGTGATCCAGAGGTGATGCTATTCTTTCCCGCTCTGTTGAGTGCCGAGCAATCGAATGCGGGTATCGATCGTTGGCGGCAGCAGTTTCAGGAGCTTGGGTGGAGCAATTGGGCCGTGGAGAAACTCGATACGGGGGAATTTCTTAGCTTCATCGGTCTGTCTGTGCCCAGGCGGCAATTCCCGTTCAGTCCGTGTATCGAGATTGGCTGGCGTCTGAAGCGATCGGCTTGGGGGCACGGCTACGCCACCGAGGGGGCAAACGGGTCGCTTCGAGTGGGGTTTGAACAGCTCGGTCTACCGGAAGTCGTCTCGTTCACCGCATTCACGAATCTACGATCGATCGCCGTGATGCAGCGCATCGGAATGACAAATACATATTTGAACTTCGAGCATACTGGCCTGGAGGAAGGGGACCCACTGCGCCCTCACTGCCTCTACAAGATCACGCGATCCGAGTGGGATCACCAGTTGTCATCGAACATCCGAAGTTGCTGATTTGTTATCTGCTCGATCGGCATCGGATGAAACCAGCGCAAAACAAGCGAAAAACCCTCGCGAGCAACCCCGAAGTGAAGCCGGGAACAACGGACTTTGCCGCCGCCCTGGCGATGATTGCGGGGCTTCCCCTGTCGGATCGGGAAAAGGCCGAGGCTGTTCGTCGACTGCTCGCCAACTGGGACTGAGGACCGCAAACGGCAAGAGGCGACCGGAACCGCCCGAGGGGGTTTTCAGTGGGCACTGGCCAAGTGTAAACTGCGGTTCTCGGGTGCTGGGCGTGTTGCAACACGGTGCGGCTGAAAACTGCTTGTGGCGGTAGAATGGTTCCTCATCCCTTCCTCGCCACAAGCTACCCGACTTTCACGATGAGGGTTTTCCGCGATGTCAAAGCGAATGAACAAGTTTTCGGCTGGTTTAACACAAGTCAAAGAAAGTTGGTGGGAACTGATCGGGGGAATCGAAATAACCCCGCCAACAGCTGACGGTAAATTTGAGCTTTTGGCGGGGCGACTCCAAACCGAGCCGAGGATCGTTGCCAACGAACTGCAAGCTGAAGTTGAGAATTTGATTGATCTGGCTTGTGGTTTTCCGTTGGATCTCGATCCGCGACGTAAAACGTTACATTTGCTTGAGAAAATTAAAAGTAAGTTGGATTTTGTTCCCTATTTTACGTTTGTAGATGGACTCAGACCTAAGCGGGAAAGCCCACTTCTCGATATCTGCCACGGCAGAGAAATCAAACGCCGATTGTGCAAAGCGCACTCAGATTACGCTGAAAAAATAGAGGACCTTTCAATTGAATTCAGCAGTCTTTCTACTGAGACCACACCTCAAAGTTTCCATGAGAACCTCGAATCGATCAAACGCCGTTTTCAAAGGCTGGCCGGAAATGGTTCTGTCGGCAAAGCCTGGCTGGTACATCAATTTGCGATACCTGGAATTGGGCAAGATGGATGCAATTCCGATTATTCATCAACAATTGATGAATCCATTGAAGGCTTTCCACCCCAAAACCCTGCAAGTGAATACATTGAATACGATTCCGGCAACTTCAGGATATGGGATGCCACGGGATTGGACACGGTCCAACGCAGCAGATTGCCCGGTATTGCGTTTACGGAATATGCGTGGCGTGCGGCGCGAAAACGTGTGGTGATTGAAGGGCTTAACTTCGTTGAATCGCCAAGCAAAGACGCTTCCAAAGCGTTAGACGAACTTCCTGATACGCTGAAAAACAGGATTTGGCCTGAGAGGGAGCAACATTTCTTTTCTGATATCAATCGAGATGATTTCATTCGCTGGTACTTTGCAGTATTCGAATTGGCAAGCCAATCATTCGAACTAGTAAGCTTTCCAGCTGGTAAATCCAAGTTGTCGGCACCACGAATGGTGCCGTTGCATCCGGCACGAAAAGATCTCGGTTGGCCTGCCAGCGTTCAAGAGGCGAAAGATTATCACGGGTCGGTTGATTGGTTTCAGCGACTCGATAACTTTGCCACCGCTTCGTTTCTGGCTGTCGATGTTCTGTTGAACTGGCTGGATGAACTTGAAGCCGATCCGCAACCGCCCGCCGTAGTGACCGGGGAAGCAAAGCAAATCGATGCTGCTGCGAAAAAAACGGGAACGAAAACGAAGGGGAGGCGGGGGCGACCGCCCGGCTCGAAGATATACGACCCAGCCGAAGCTGAGAAACTTTTTAACGCTTGGAAAAAAAGCGGACAGACACTAAGGGATTTTTGCCTGAAGGAAAACCTCAAACACGATGACACTTTCGATGCGACAGAACGGCATCGAAAGAAAATAGCGAAAAGCCGCCGGAAAAAAAGCGGCTGAAAAAGGCTGTCAATAGGGAACATTATTTCCGGCGCGGAATTCTACTGCTCGCATTCTCGGGGGTTCTCAGTCATTTTCTGGCAAGCTGCCGGAATCAATTCGATCATGCGCCGGAATTAAATCGAGTTTCCGGATCGGCGTTCATACTCCACGCATCGCCAAGCGGACTGCCGCTGGCAACCGATGCCTTTTTTGGAGTTTTGAATGATGACCACGATGACCGCCAGTTTAACCGCGGGGCTTCTTGACGTGATGGCGCTGGCCGAGCTGCTGGACTGCTCGCCCCGCCATGTTCGCCGACTGGCCGATAGCGGGTTGATGCCCCGCCCCGTCCACATCGGACGGCTGATCCGTTGGCAGCGATTGGAAATCGACAAGTGGATTGCGGCTGGATGCCCCTCCTGTCGCCGGGGGGGGTGTGCGATGAGGCAGCTATACTTGTTCGAATCGCCGCCCGCGCAGGCGGGTCAGACACTGCGACTTATTCGAATTCGATTTCTGAAAAAAATAATCTATGGGGAGGTGGTTGATGCCGGCGCTGGCCAACAAGTCGACGCATACGCGCCCCACATCCGTTTCAGGGTGGGGGCAATCTACTCCGACCTGCATCGGCGTGGGCTGATCAAGCCGGTAGGTGCGGATCGGGCATCCCGTCCGACCCGCCGGGGTGCGGTGACTTGGCTGTGGGGGGCTGGCAATCTCGACGCATGTCGTCGCCAACTCGCCGCCGACCTCGCTGACCTCGCTGCGGAGTGAGTGGGCCGATTCCAAAATGGCTGGTCAATTGGCCAGCCATTTCGGCCCCCCACTAAAAGCTTAGCGTAAACATGATGACAAGTTGGAATTGAAAATCCTTGCAAAACAGTGAGAAAATTTAATGTACCCAAGAGAAATCCGGCACCGAGGTGAATCCGGAGGCCGTCGCAATTCAACATTGAATCTCGACCGTGAGAAAACCCCGTTTGAGCAGTGGAAAAAGGACATTATCTCAAGAGAATCGCCAACATTTTTTCCAATTGGCGAAGGGGAGCTTGCGAGAATCGAGATTGGGCCGGGATCAATTACGCTGCTTGGCGGAGCACCGGGGGCGGTTAAGACTGCTTTCGTGATGCAAGCTGCGATTGATGCCCTGCGACTGTCACCAGCGTTGCGGGCGCTGGTGGTGAATGTAGAGATGTCGCCGGGGGTATTATTCGACCGTCAACTGGCGAGGTTCTCGGGGGTTGACCTGACCACAATTCGCTATCGACGTTTCGATCGGGTTCACGGAACCGGAAAGCCGCCGGGGTAACGTGAAGCTGGCTTCACTCGACTGCGTGAAGTTTCACGTCATTTCTGTGTGAAGCGTACTTCACATATCCCATAAGGGGCTTGCCGCTCCGCTTGGGATGAGAAGCCCAAAGACAGATGATTGACCGGGAACTTCACCGCCCCGTGCTGGTGGTCATTCGGCACCATCCGAAGTACATTTGCGACATCATCCATGATTCACGCCATCAAACATCGAAGGAATGAAGCGATGAAAGCCACTGAAGCGAAGCTACTCGATTTCTTGAAGAAGTCGCCGCAGTTCGTCATTCCGATTTATCAGCGCACCTACTCATGGACAGAGAAAGAATGTCGCCAACTGTGGGACGACATCGTGCGCTGCGGAAGCAGCAACAAGATCGCCGTCCACTTCGTCGGCTCGATCGTTTATATCGAGAGCGGCCACGGACAAATCACGGTTCAGTCCCCAATGCTCGTCATTGACGGCCAACAGCGTTTGGCGACAGTGTCGCTGTTGTTGGCTGCACTCTCCATAGCGGTCGCAGACAGCGAGCCGTTCGACGGCTTCTCACGCCGAAAGATCAAGAACTATTACCTGCTGAACCCGGAAGAATCGGGCGAGCGACACTTCAAGCTCTTGCTTTCGCAAACCGACAAAGCCACTCTCACTGCCATCGTTGGAGACGGTGAGGAGCCGCAGCAACCATCCTTCCGAATCAAGGCCAACTATGAATTGTTTCATAAGTGGATTGCGGAAGGCACGGTTGAACTCGCCACTCTCTGCAAGGGGCTGGCGAAGCTGGTCGTCGTCGACATCGCGCTGACCCGCGATCAGGACAACCCGCAACTCATCTTTGAGAGTATGAATTCCACAGGAAAAGTGTTGAGTCAGGCCGATCTCATCCGCAATTTCATCCTGATGGGGCTGGAGCCGGTTCTGCAAACTCGGCTCTACGAACAGTTCTGGCGTCCAATGGAATTGGATTTCGGACAGGAAGCCTACGGCACACACTTCGACAGCTTCATGCGGCATTACCTCACGGTCAAAACGGGCGAGATACCGAACATCAATGCCGTATACGACGAGTTCAAAGGACATGCGAGAATCTCACGGGCGGATGCCGCAGATGACAAAAGCCACATCGAACACCTCGTTCGTGAGATTCGAGACTATGCTCGACATTTCTGTGCGATGGCGTTAGGTACTGAACCCGATGTCGATCTCCAGCTCGCCTTCCAGGATCTGCGCGAACTGAAGGTGGATGTCGCCTATCCGTTCCTATTGGAACTGTATCACGACTACAAACACAAGCTGCTGTCCAAGAAAGACTTGTTGGCGAGTGTGCGGCTGATCGAAGCGTATGTATTCCGCCGTGCCATCTGCGCAATTCCAACAAACTCGACAAACAAGACGTTTGCCACGTTTACGAAGGCTCTGAAAAAGGACCGCTATTTCGAGAGTATTCAGGCACACTTTTTGAACCTACCATCGTATCGTAAATTTCCGAACGACGAAGAGTTTCGCAGGGACTTACACACCCGCGACCTCTACAATTTCCGCAGTCGCAGCTACTGGCTGCGTCGGTTGGAAAATCACGGCCGTAAAGAACGAGTTTCAGTTGGTGAATACACCATTGAGCACATCTTGCCACAGAACGAAAACCTTTCGTCAGAATGGCGTGAAGCGTTGGGAACGGACTGGAAACGCATTCAAGAGAATTATTTGCACACTCTGGGTAATTTAACGCTCACGGCCTACAACGCCGACTACAGCGACCACTCGTTCACCGAGAAACGCGATATGCCAAATGCCCCAGAGAAAGGGCTAAAGCAGAGTCCACTCTGGCTCAAGCAGGGTTTTGGCTCGTTGGCGGCCTGGGACGAAGCCGCGATAAAGGCCCGTGCGGATAGACTCGCTAAGCTTGCCCTAAGCGTTTGGTCCGGCCCCGCGCTGCCTCCAGACATTTTGAATGCCTACCGTCCAAAAACTGATCCGGCAACGGAATACTCCATCGAAGATCATCCGTTCCTTCTCACGCCAAGCATACGTCCGTTGTTTGAAGCCTTTCGCAAAGCGGTGGTGGCGCTCGACCCGTGTGTGAGCGAGGAATTTCAAAAGTGGAAAGTTGCCTACAAAGCGGAGACCAACTTTGTTGATGTGTCTCCACAGGTCAAGCGGCTGAAGCTGGCGCTCAACATGCGATTCACCGATCTGAATGATCCCAAAGGGATTTGTAAAGACGTGTCAGGCGTGGGTCATTTTGGGAACGGCGATGTAGAAGTCGTTTTGTCTCGAATGGAAGACCTGCCGTACGTGATTGGACTGGTCCGGCACTCTCTAGAATTGCAACATGGCAATGACAGTGACGCATGAACGATTAGAAACAGGTTTTGGGCACTTATGCGGGATTCCGGAAGTCGCTCAGCGGGTCTGCCGTCTGACTGAGTCAAATCGTTTCCACCAAAGTCATCTGAATCACACAATTCATCAAAATTGGACGTTTTCCGAGCGTTTGTGTATCATCTGAGACACCATGCACAGCGAACAACCAATCACTGACGCATTAAGGCAAGCGATCGAAACCAGCGGGTTATCGATCAAAGCACTGGAACGAGAAACGGGCGTATCTCGACAATCGATGATGCACTTCATGCGAGGGACGCGAACGCTTCGACTCGACATTGCCGACAAGCTGGCGACGTATTTCGGGGTCACGATCATTTAACGCGGACAGCACAAACACAAATCAACAGACCTAAAACTAGAATGAGCGACGAACAGCCGATGTTAGAAAACGCGACAACTTCTGATGCAAGAGATGAGTTTTTTGAATTGGCAACCTTTGCCGAACTCAAGGTCATGATTGACGGGTTTAATCGTGATTGTCCGCGACCGAATATGGATCCGATTCAGGTAAGCGATCCCGTTGTTTTACAGTCGGGGTATCTCCAAAAGATCGAAGGACGTTCAAGCTCGGGGGTATATATTTTGCTGACGGAGAAGAGTGAAGTTCTTTATATCGGTAAGGCATCCGGCGGTCGCCGGATTGAACAAAGATTGAGAGAGCATTTCGACAAATCCGGTAAGCTCAAAGCCGAGAAGTCAAAATGGCCAGGTCTGCCAAAACACATAGCGGTAATCGCACTTCCAATTGGCCACGAATTCGAGGCGCCCGCGATCGAGGAATTTCTTATTTTTAAATGCGGTGGTTTTCATCAAATTGGAAACACGGGGGACCGCGCCGTGCGTTGTCTGGGGAAGTTGTTTGGTGAGTCACCGTGATGAGAAACCTCGAAAAGTCAAATTCAAAATGCCGTCGGGTGAGTGATTGATGGGTTCTGTTTACAAAAAAACTGTAACTCGACCACTACCCGCCGGGGCGGAACTTTTCACGAAGCGAGGGGAACAATTCGCCAAGTGGAAGCCGACCAAGGGGCGGGCGAGAACCGCCAAGGTGACAACCGGGAAGGATGGTTCACTTCGGATCGTCGAAGAGTCTGCAACGTACATCGCCAAGTTTCGAGACGGCTCGGGGGTTGTTCAGGAAGTCTCGACCGGATGCCGAGACGAAGATGCCGCCCGCAGCGTGTTGGGGAAACTGGAACGCCGGGCGGAACTGGTTCGAAGTGATGTGATCTCGTCCGCCGAAGCCTCGACCGCTGATCATCAGGGAACGCCGATTGCCGATCACTTCGGGGCTTACCTGACTCACCAGCAAGCAAGCGGAGTCTCGGCGCGCCACCTGACCGACTTGGAACGGATCGGGAACCGGATGTTCCGGGAATGTTCGATTGGAACCTTGCGAGATGTTCGCCCCGAAGCCGTCGAACTCTGGTTAGCGAATCAGCAAGCAAAAAAGATGTCAGCACGAACGCGAAACATTCACCTGCAAACGTTGCGAGGGTTCTGCAAGTGGTCGACCGAAACCGCTCGACTGGCTTCAAACCCACTGGCTCGGATCGTCAAAGCAAACGAGCAAGCCGACCCTCGACGGCAACGCCGGGCGATGACCGAGGCCGAGTTGGTCAAGTTGCTCGAAGTGGCAAGGTGGCGACCGCTGGCCGAACTTGGTCGAGAAACGCTGGTCGTGGATGGAAAAGAAGCCGAAGCGACCGGCAAACGCCGCAAACGCTCGAACTGGACTTTTAAGCCGTTGATGTTCGAAGGCCTGCGGCAGGCTGTTGACCGGGCTCGGGAAAAGCTGGCCGAGAAACCGGAAACGATTGCCGAACTGGAACGGGTTGGCCGTGAACGGGCGCTGATTTACAAAACCATGGTTCTGACCGGATTGCGAAAAGGGGAGCTGACTTCCCTGACCGTGGGGAAATTGTCGCTCGAAGGGGCGATGCCGTTCGTGGAACTGGCCGCCGCCGATGAAAAGAACCGGCAAGGTTCGACAATTCCCCTGCGTGGGGACCTGGCCCAAGATTTGAAGCTGTGGTTGTCGGATCGTCCGAAGCCGTCGACGCTTCGCCTGCGGGCTGATCAAGCGACTCTCGACAGCAAGCGACCGCTGTTTGTGGTTCCCGAGGCGTTGGGGAAAATTCTCGACCGAGATCTTCTCGCCGCCGGGATTGCGAAGAGAGATGACCGGGGGCGAACAATCGACGTTCACGCCTTGCGACACTCGTTCGGAACCTTGCTGAGCAAGGGGGGCGTTTCCCCTCGAACGGCTCAAGCTGCGATGCGCCATGGTTCGGTCGACCTGACGATGAACGTTTATACCGATCCGAAGTTGCTCGACGTTTACGGGGCGATGGAATCCTTGCCGACGCTGAGCCTGACCGGCTCGACCACGCATCAACAGAATTCGATGAAAGCGACCGGGACGGATGATAAAGACGGGATGTCTCACGTAAGACATTCTGTCAGCGCCGTTGCACCACCCGTTGCACCAAAAGTTGGCCAAGGGGGGCAATCTGTGGCAATTGCCGACAACGGATCGGAGAACGCTGATTTGTTTTCGGTTCGGTTGGCAACGGATGAAAATCCTGCAAAACAAGCAAAGAACCCTCGCCAGCAAGGTTTGCGGGCGAGGGTTCTTTTGAAAAGTGTTCTCGGCGAGAGTCGAACTTGCAACCTTCGGCTTCGGAGGCCGACGCTCTATCCAATTGAGCTACGAGAACAGGTTCGTCGGCGACGAGAGCCGACAGTTTGTAATGGAAAACGTCGACATCATTCAGTCATGTCCGGAATTTCAACTTGAACCGCATTCTCCAAGCGGGCGGTATCAGCTGCAGCCGAACAGGATTCGAAGCTGTTGAGCATCCTGTACAGATTCAATTATGAAGGTTTTGGGCGTGAACACAAGCGCTCAGGCAAAATCGATGTTTCAGAGGCGATTTTGTCGTGAAAATCGCGAGGTCCGGTGCGGCGGTCACGTCTGGAACAGGGCCAATACCGTTCGGCACACCGATTGCTCTGCGGGCTTGATTTGAAATTTTCGTCATTTCAGACTAAATGGCATGACGTGTCGGATTCGTTGATCGCTGCGCGAGAAGGTTCGGTAGCATCGGCAGAGTGTGTGCGGTTTGGATCACGCGCAGCGTTAAGGGACTCTGATTGCGAGGGGCGCAACCGAGCGCGGCGGTCAAATCAGACTTTTTTCGCGGGCTTGGCGTCGGCGAGTTTGAGTTTCGCGAGGTGGGCTTCGATTTCTTCGGTATCACAGATGCTGTCATGATACGCGGCATCGCGCTGATCAACGTCGCGTCTACTCACGTCAGTGTCCCCGGGAGATTCGCCAGCTCTCAGCCATCATCGCGGCAGCGGGGAGTGGGGCTTTGGCGTTCCCTCAATCGAGTTACACGCAATGGACCACAACGCAGTATACGGACTGCTGCCTCGCCGCGTCCCAGCGCGTCTACCGGCTGATCCCAGCGTCCGGAGTCGGTGTCTCGGGGACGAATTATGATGAAACGGACTACAGCTACGATCCGATGAAACGGCTCGTTCGCACGGCCAGCCCTGGCGGGACAATCAACTGGTCGGTCTTCGACGTCCAGGGGCGACTCACCAGCACATACATCGGGACGAATGATAACGGAGCGACATTCAGCGACCCGACCGGTGGGGGTGCCAGCGGTAACAACATGGT
>CAMBQP010000184.1 GCA_945869955.1 Schlesneria paludicola DSM 18645 | reverse complement strand
ATGGCATTGCGAAGCTTGGGTTGATTGTCTTTCACGGCGATCACAAAGCCGCCACCACCTGCCACGATTTCCTGAGCAATCTCTTTCTGGCAGCCCATCGCATCAATCGTAACCAATGAGTTTGTCAGATCGATCTGCTGCAAAAGCTCAGGAATTGCCGTGATTTCATTGGATTTCGCTTCTGTGGCGACCTGCCCCAAGGCAATTCCTTCCTCGCTCGCCCAGGCGCTCACAATATGCAAAGCCCCCAGACCGTGAGCCTCGGCATGGGATCGACGACATGTCTTTCCATCGATGGCAATCAATCTTGATTCACCGCTTGCGTCGCGCGTAATCACCTATGATACCCAACTCTGAAAACACTTTTGAAATGCTTCGGGACGTAATGCCATGATCAACCGGCGAATACAGTCACGCGAAGGGATTCCGTTTGGAAGAGAGAGAAACTGCGACAACCAATCCGCACGCTCCTTGGCCCACCGGTGAATGGCGGTGGGACCATCGCTGCCACAGATCATTCCACAAACCGAAATGACAATCATGTCCTCTAATAAATGCTTCCGGTTCCGCAAATGACGCGGATCAGACAACGATTCAAAGTAGGAACCAATTGACTCAATATCAACGAGTTTGACCGACATGCATTTCGTCTCGATACCAAGCTGCAAATTCGCCGCACGGTGCTCTGTCGCCCGCGCAATGACGGCTTTGCCATCGCTAAAATCTATCAGCCCGAAACCGATTGCGCCAGTCTGCTCAGATCACCTATTTATACACGCTGGCCCTGCCCCAGGATCATCGCTCCCCACCCCCACTCAGGGCCTTGATCGTTACCAACCGCATCAAAGCTCGAGACATATCCGGGTGGAAACGTATTGTGAGCATCATGGTAATTTTGCAGAGCCAAGCCAATTTGCTTGAGATTGTTGACGCAAGTGGCTCGTCGCGCGGCTTCCCTGGCCTGCTGAACCGCCGGAAGCAGCAATCCGATCAGAACCAGCAGTTCAATCAGGGTGAATCCGGAACGTGGAGGGCGGAAGCCGGGATGTCGAGTTTTCATGGAAAAGAAAAGAGGAACCTTCGACTTTTGGATCTTCCGTAAAGTCGAATGTCCCCTGTATTTTGCTTGGGAAAGGCGCTGAGACCCTCTCTCAATCCAAGAATCGTGAAAAGCCGTATCGCTACGGCTTTTCACACCCATTCCTGATGGCACGTTAACGCTTAACTTGGGCCATCGTCCTACTTTGGCAATCGGTCGGTGCGGACGACCGGCAGATCTCCTTGCAGGGCCTGCATGTAGGAAACCAGGTCTTCCTTTTCCTGTGCGGTCAGATTGAGCTTCTTCATTTTGTCGCTCAGGTAAGGATTCGGATGGCCCCCTTTGTCGTACCATTCGACCACTTCGGTCAGGGTCTTCAGGCTTCCATCATGCATGTAGGGACCGGTTTGTGAGATATTGCGGACGGTAGGTGTCTTGAAAGCACCCCGATCCTTATCCTGCTTGGTCTGGTCAAAGCGGCCCAGGTCTGGATTTTCTTTTTCCATCCCAATCCCGATGTTGTGATACTTTTCATCGCTGAAATTGGCACCCGCATGGCAGGCGGTGCAGTTTGCCTTGCCGAAGAACAACTCGCGACCACGAATGGCCGAAGGAGAAATCGGATGGGCGTCGCTGGCTCGTTTGAGCTTCCAGTACTGGTTGTACGAATCGAGGTCTTCTGTCTTGAAGGTGTCCATGTCCTTTAAGTCATCGCCAAAGGATTTTTCAAAGTTCATGAGCGGTTCGTAGTAGTCGGCGGGAGAAGGTCCCGTCACGATGGCTCGCTCGAAGGTGGCGATGGCTTGGGCAACCGTATCAATGGTGATCCCCTTGCCAGGAAAAACTTTGTCGAATTCCAGACGATAGCCTTCGATTCCCTTGAGTGTCTTCACAGCCGCTTCATGGGTATTCCCCATTTCGATCGGATTGGCGATGGGGCCTTTCGCCTGATCTTCCAACGTGGCAGCACGTCCATCCCAGAACTGCACAGAACTCAGAATTCGGTTGAAGCTCGTCGGAGAATTTCGTCCCCCCTTCTGGCCGCCGACACCGACACCAAAGGT
Source organism: Schlesneria paludicola DSM 18645 (assembly GCA_945869955.1). Taxonomy (GTDB): domain Bacteria; phylum Planctomycetota; class Planctomycetia; order Planctomycetales; family Planctomycetaceae; genus Schlesneria; species Schlesneria paludicola_B. The sequence goes on along the minus strand of CAMBQP010000184.1, from coordinate 10,125 downwards.
GGTGTTCCGTCCGTAACCATCTTCCGGGTGATGGCAACTGGCGCAACTGACCGTGTTGCTCGAAGAAAGCCGGGTATCGAAAAACAATTGGCGACCAAGTTCGATTTTGGCGCGCGTGATCGGATTCTCTTTGGGAATCGAAATGTTGTTGGCACCAAGTGCCAGTCCGGCGGGGAGCACCACGTCGAGTGGTTGGTGAATCGCGGTGTTACCGAGCCAACTCTTGATTTGTTCATTCGTCAGTTCACCACGACCTGGAACCCCAGCGGTCAATTCTGGTGATCCCAGCACCACGGTTGGCCGAGCCGCATCTTGCCCTTCTGCGATCGTGGCCAATGCCACAAACATCAGTGACCATGTTGGATACTTCATCGTTTCCTCTTCCTTCACAATACAATTGTCACAATTGTCCGAAACAGCGTCTGTTCACACGCCATACGAAAGAATTGTAGCTGGAACGTCAAAAAACTTCTCCAAAGAGTATTGGCGAGATTGCTCGAAAAGTCCAAGGTGAACGACCAGAGAAACCACGGGATTTGATTTTCCTAATTGGGAAAATCAAACACGCCCCCTCCACCCACCCGCGAATAGCGTTCAGACTCGTTCATGGATACGATCAACTCAGCGGCGGCATACCGTCAAAACCCGAGGATCAAGACCCGAGGATCGATGAAGCATGAAATTTTCAAGGTGGTTTCCCGCTTGGCTTGTTTGCCTGATCTGTTCATCAGCGATCTTGTCGTCAGCGGCCTGCTCGTCAGTGGTTTTTGCTGCGGAAGTCAGGACGATTGCAGGAAAGGGGGTCGACGAGTACTCCGGCGATGGCGGACCTGCGATTCTGGGGGGATTGGGCCAGCCGTTCGGCCTGGAAATTGGCCCGGACGGAATGCTCTATTTTTGCGAGTTCTCCAATCACATCGTCAGACGACTCGATCTGAAAACCCAAATCCTTTCCACGGTTGCTGGTACCGGACGCCAGCCCGGTTACGCCGGCGACGATGGCCCCGCGACCAAAGCCTTGATGCACGAACCTCATGAATTGCGATTCGATCGGGCTGGAAATCTGTTCATCTCTGATACCGCCTCACACGCCATTCGCCGGGTCGACGCCCAGACCGGAATCATCTCGACCGTCGCGGGAACCGGCCAGTCCGGTTTTGCCGGTGATGGTGGTCCCGCGAAAAAAGGTTTGCTGGATCTCCCCATTGCGGTGGTCCTGGATGGCGAAGCGGGACTCTTCATCTGCGACATCAAAAACCAGCGAATCCGCTATGTCGAGACGGCGACGGGACAGATTTCGACCTTTGCCGGGACTAAGGAACGAAGGGGGATTACCGAGGGACAGCCACTTGCCGGTACTTTCCTGCACGGGCCACGCTCAATCGCCCTGACCGCCAAACGGGATCTGGTGGTTGTGCTGCGTGAAGGGAGTGCGATCTATCGGATTGATCGATCACTGCAAACGGTGCATCACGTGGCCGGCACGGGTAAGCCCGGCTTTTCCGGTGATCAAGGGGATGCCAAACTGGCTCAACTTTCAGGCCCCAAGGGAATTGCCGTGGATCACGACGGCAATATTTTGATCTGTGACACAGAAAACCACGTCATCCGGATCATTCATCAGGGGACAGGAAAAATCGAAACCCTGATCGGAGATGGAAAAGCGGGTGATGGCCCAGATGGCGACCCGCGCCAGTGTCGCCTCAATCGCCCTCATGGAATTCATGTGGCACCGGGTGGCGAAATCTACATCGGCGACAGCAGCAACCACAAAGTCCGCAAGTGGATTCGGTAATCCGGTACTGGGCGATCAAGTCTACCGGGCGATCACATGAAACAGGAGACAAAACAATGGAAACACCATGCAAACCGATGCGTTGGCCGCGACTGGAAAGGATCGTTTTTTGACTTACGCAGATCGAATCATCCGCTTGCTACTGGTACTTCTGGTCCTCCTGGCGATGCCGTCGACCAACCGCGCTGCAGAGTCGCAACAGCCAGGTCCCCCGTCAACAGGGACGTTCAACACGGCCATGCAGGGAGCTGAATTCCTGGAAGATTTGGCAGAAGGGCGATTTCGGTTCTCACCAAATCCAGCGAATTTACCCGGATCACGGATTGAGCTCCCTCGGCAGCCGCGCGTCTCACACTCACATCGACCATTGCGACAGGTGTTGCTCATCGGGGGAGACCGATTTGTCGGTGAATGCCTCGACTGGGGAACTTTGTTCGCCCACTTTCAACGGACCACGGGACAAAAGATCCTGATTCCGATCTCGGCCATTTCTGCGATCTCGAATCCCCCCGGTGAAATCGACGTGGTAGCCGAATCCTTTGAGCTCGACTCGTCGGGACTGACGGCCGAGCTGCGAGAAAAAATGCTCGATCAGACGCAAGCGACGACAGGCAAATCCTCGCTCCGGATCGATTCCGCGTGTCCCGGATATCGGCAAACCCTCGAATCTCCCTTGGAATCGGCACGGATCGAATTCTCATTCCAGGTTTTCAACAACGATCCGGGTTCGCGCTGTGGCGAGTGGCAGATCGAATGGGGTGACGCCGAGCCGATGAACTCGCCACTCGTCGTCCGAATTCACGCCGACCGATCGGTATCCGTCTCGGATTTGGGTCAGCTCACCGCGATCAATGCCACACAGCCGACGCTGCCCCTCTCCGCTGGTTGGCATTCGTTGATCGCGCTGATTGAACCGGAACGAACCCGAATCATCGTGGACGAAACGCTGCTGAGCACGCGTCAGACCCCCAAGTCCGGCTTGAAGGGGATCCGGTTTCTTCCTCCACCACCCGATTCCCCGAATCGGATTTGGATTGATGGGCTGCAGATTCGCAAGCTTTTGATCCCAACCGAGGACGAGCGAACACCGGTCACCTTCCGTGATCAGGACGTGCTTGTCACCGAAACCGGTGATGAGCTGTTCGGTCGCATGCGGGGGTTTACAGAAACCGCTGTGACACTCGAAGCGATTGGCAAGATGCGGTCGATACCACTCAAACGGTTAACCGCGATGCACCGCTCTCAGACCACCAAACCTGTTTCTCAGCAGGGGATACCAAAATCCGGGGTGGTGGCGCGGATTGAAATGCAGCCCTTCGTCGATCGCCCCGCTCTTCAACCCGACATCTGGACGGTCACCATCCTTGTTGTCGATGCCAAGCAATTGACGGTCCAGCACCCACTGATCGGGGAAATGAAATTTCCCTGGTCCGAGGTCTCACGCATCGATCCCCTGTTTTTTGGTCAGACCGTTTTGGCGGATGCCCGTCGGTTCCATCTGGGTGATTCCATTCGAGCCGATTTCGATCAGCAATTACCGAACGGAACAACGCTTGCCGGGACCTGTGATCTCGTCACGATTCCGACCGGTCAACCCTGGTTTTCGCTCGATGTTGCCGAAATCGAAGCGGCTGGCCCGGATGCCCCCCCCGGCAGCCCCTTTCTCGCAGAGCTTCGGGCCGGAAACCTGTTGACCCAAGTCTTTATCAACGAGCAACGGATTGGCAATCTCAACGAGCAACTCCGCTTTAGGCCGTCACTCCAAAACCCCGACCGCATTCGCCTGGCGATTCCACGGACACTCTTGCGCCAAGGAAAAAACACTTTCGAATTGCGGCAGCTACCGCTCAAAAAAGAAGGGCGTGAATTTGATGAAGGAGAAATCGGCAATATTCGCTTCGACTTCGAGCAGGATAAAAAATGGTTGAACGACAAACCGAGTGCGCGGGAGTGAAAATTCAGTTTTCAGTTTTCAGAAGCTGGATATTTCTTTTCTTTCTGTTCGCGATTCGGGTGATTCGTTCCAGATTCAACGGGGTTTGAAACGACAACCGGACAAACCCGCCGTTGGCGTCATCCTGAAAATGCCCGGAAGAGAATCGGAGCGCAAGGACGCCAAGCCGCAGGGACGCCAGGAAAACAAAACGCGAAGTCCTTTTTTCCATTCGCTCTGAATTGCGTCTCTGCGGCTTGGCGTCCTTGCGTTACGATTTCCGATCATTTTCTGCGACCCGACTTATGCGACCCGACGGTCGGTCCAGGTCAGGTGTGATGTTTGCGGAAAAGCAGATTTGCCCCCTCATCGACCAAAACACCGAGTTGAACCGACGGCTCCATTTCCAAAATCGGTTTTCAGGCTATAAGATCGCCGAACAAGGGAATCAATACGGATCGTGAGTACGGTTCTTCCTGAGAACGATCGACTCTCCAGTCCGTGGCGACGAATTCACCCACCATCACCATCTGTTTTACCGTTGGATGTTTCAAATGCAGCTGAATCGCCTGGACGAGCTTCTCGCTTTGTTTCCCCGACATCGCATCGCTGTGCTCGGCGATTTCTTTCTCGACAAGTACCTGGAAGTCGCTCCGGAATTGGCGGAGCCCAGCCTCGAAACAGGGCGAGTCGCCCATCAGGTACTCGCCGTCCGCCGCTATCCGGGTGCCGCCGGAACCGTCGTGAACAACCTCGCCGCGCTGGGGGCTGGCGAGCTGCATGCGATTGGTGCCGTTGGGGACGATGGCGAAGCCTTTGATCTCTGTCAGGGCTTGAACCGGATCGGCTGCTCGACCACAGGACTGCTCCGCTGTCCGGAACTGCTGACTCCGACGTATCTCAAGCCACACGACCAGCACGTCGCCGGGCTGGCAGGCGAACATTCTCGCTACGACACGAAAAATCGTGTGCCGACGCCGCAAGCGATCGTCGATCGCGTCGCCATCGAACTCGAACAAGTCCTCCCTCAGGTTGACGCCTTGCTGATCATGGATCAAGTTGAAATGCCCGAATGCGGCGTCGTGACCTCAACGCTGCGTGACCGGGTCGCCGAATTGGCATGGCGATTCAATAAAGTGATCTTCTGGGCCGACAGCCGCCGCTTCATACGCTCATTTCGCAATACAATGATCAAGGCCAATCAGTTCGAAGCGGTCCATCGACTGAATCCCGCAGTCGGAGAAGAGATTCCGCAAGACGAGTTGCGCCAGCTCATCCTGCAACTCCGGGAACAAAACAAAGCCCCTGTTTTCGTCACCTGTGGCGATCGAGGGATTCTGGTGAGTGACCCGGCCGTGACGCTGGTCCCCGGCGTGAAAGTGACCGGACCAATCGACCCGACGGGGGCCGGCGACAGTGCCTCGGCCGGCGCAGTGATGTCTCTGTGCAGTGGAGCCACCGCCGCCGAAGCGGCCCTGGTCGCGAACCTGGTCGCCTCGATCACCGTTCAGCAACTGGGAACGACCGGCTCAGCGACCCCCGATCAGGTTCGGGGAGCCCTGGCCATCTGGCACGCGCAGCATTCGCACTGAGACAGCATTCGGACTGTTACCAGGCAAAAACAACCCACACAGGCACGAGCCATTTCAACGGGAAACCGGGTCTGAGGTCAGATCGGGTTGTGGCGCGTGCGGGTAATCGGCCGGCTGATAGCCAATCGCCAATTCCGGTGTCAGCAGTTTTTCCTGCTGCTGCGCGCGTGAGGTGAGGGCGCGATCCAGGATTCCACTGGTGAGCAATGTCCGCTCAATCGGATAGCTGGGACGGCCCGTATGGATCATCCGTTCAATCCCTTTTAAGAGATACGCAAAGTGGGGATGTCGGGGCTCGGTCCGCTCTTCAAATCGGGTGGCAAGTAAACGACTTTCCCCCTTCAGTTTCACTGCGAACGCAGATCCTGTGGCAAAACCCGGCAGCATGAAGACCGCACCTTGCAGGCCATCGATGTACTGGAACAGGAACAACGCGGCATCGGGGCTTTTCCGAACCTGCTCGGGTTGAGTGGCGACCAGTCCCAATGCCGCTTGGAAAACTTCGTTGGAAACGACGCCGTCATCGACCACTTTCCACATCGCATCCCCCTGCAGAAACTGGACCGATTTGACGCCGGTTTCGGCGCCCGCTCGTCGTTCAACCATGCATTGGTAGCATTCGAGTGCATGCGATCCGTAGATATCCAGCCCTGAATAGCCAATCCCGACCGCCGCTTCAATTACGCAGTTCCGCGGCAGGGTCAGGTCAGGGGCGCGATACGTCACAGCGAGGGACGACCCCGCCATAAAGGGGACTTTCTGCTCTTTGGCTCGGTCATACATCCAAATTGCATCCGACCAGACCGGGCCGAGATGTTTATCATTAAATACCGGGACCACCCGGTCGTACTTCCGAAATGTGTCCGTAATTTCCTCGAAGAAGCGTCGACGCGGATACAAGTGCTGCTCTTTGTCGTTATAGGGATATTCGCCATGCTCACCGATGCTGATGACTCCATCCACAGGAATCCGCGTCCCCCCGACCGTGATCGCTTTTTCAATCGTATCGAAGATCGGCACGTTGTATTTTTTCGCGAGTGATCGGGCGAGATCCCGATCGGTGAATTGCTCAACATACATCGAAGAGAGCGTTAACAACGGCCCGACACCCCCATCCTGTTTCCATCCTTCCAGGATTTTCCCGATCAGCACATCGGCATGCAGCCCTTTTTCATACGCGGTCAAAATTGCCGCCACCGCCTTGGGTTTGCGAGGTTCCGCTGCGGCAAGTGGTGAGGTAACACCGGCCCAGGTCGCTGCAGCCACCGCAGTACCAGCCAGCCAGTCTCGTCGAGTCAGTTCCAGGTTTGGATTCAAGGGATGTTCCTTTGGGTTAATCGATTGCGTCGTGATGGAATAGATTGTTGTGAGTACGATCCCCGCAAGTCCCCGACGGTGAAATCCGCCGGAAAATCAGGGAGATTTCTTATTGAAGCGAGCTAAGATATTCGACTAAGTCCGCCACTTGTTGAGCCGTCAGGTCGCGAAGTAATAACTCGGGCATCATCGACTGTTGTTGTGGGACCAACTGTTCAATTTCGGCCAGCGGGATCGGGATGAGCTTATCCTGGGCATCCTTCAGTACGACCTGTTGTTCGTCCTTGCTTTGCAGCAGCCCGGTCAACAATCGTCCGTCAATCGTCTCGGCCAGATACGCGACGAATTGCGGGTCAACCCGCTTGGAAGGCTCGACAATACTTTCGAGCAGTTGTCCTCGTGAAAGCTTTTTACCGATGGTGGTCAATTCGGGACCAAGGATCTTTCCCTCTTGCTCAATCCGATGACAGTTTTTGCAATTGACCCCCGCCGTTTCGAAGAAAATCTTTCGTCCCTGCGTTGCATCCCCCGTCAACGCCAGAATTTGCTTCGGCAAGATCGAAGTCCCCAGACGCTTGATTCGTCGATCAGGGGGCAAAAACCGCTCGTACAAATCCCGGATACTGACATCACCATGTTCTGTCCCCTTGTCAATCGCCACAACGCTGACCAGTGCCGACAGCTTGTGATCATCCAGCGCACGCAGCAACATCAAGGCCCCGCTGGTCGATGATAGCAACTGATTCACCAGTTCGGTTTGTTCGGTCACGGACCCGCTCTTTTGTAGCCGTTCCAGCGTCGCCACCTCGCCCGCTCGCAACTTCGCCGCCGATTCCTGCCCGGTCGTCTCGCGTGCGGTCGCGGGTGAAATCGTTTCGAGCCACTCGGAAATCAGCCGAACTCCCGCCAGATCCACTTCGGTCGAACCGATATGAGGCATCCGTCCGCTGCCGAGTTTCCACATCCGAAACAGCAGCACCGATCGAAAGGGATCACCGGGTGCGATCACCTGCGCGGCGTGCAGTCCGAACCCCCCTTGTGTTGGCCGGACACCAACCATATTGGTTTTTCCCAGTTCCAGATCGTAATGCATGTGCGAGAGCACCGCCCCTCCGGCATGCATCCGATGGCAATGGGCACAGTTCACCTGCAGGTAGGCTCGAGCTCGCCCCTCGATATCCCCCGCAGCATCATGCGGATTCGCCAGCTGTGGACGATTTTCGAGCGGAATCGACTGTTCAAGCAGCCCCATCGCAGCGAATGCTTCTAACTGAGAGACCCCGTTGACGGTTCCAGCCGCAGACCGATTCAACTGGGGAGTATTGAATCCGAGCGGCGGACCGGACCAGCGGTTATGACAGCGCTGGCATTCGGCCCGTCCGGCAAATCGCCAGGCTTGCTGTCGGCGACCACCTGCGGCGTTCGGATCCACGATCTCGAAGGTCTGTTCCAGCCCCCCGGCGTCGACAAGCTTCGCATCGGTTTGGTCGTCGTTCCACTGGTAGGTGTAGGGGTTCCAATCGAGTCCATCAAAGTGCAGGATCTGCGTCTCAACGGCACGGCGGGTCTTCGGATTCCCCTCCTCTTGATCGAGAAACAATGTCTTGACGAGCACCGAGTCTTGCGGGAACGTCCAGTTTGGACCGGGAACTTTCACCGCCAATTGATCGGGGACAGCGACAAACCGCTTCGCTATCGCATGATCAGACCAAGGCTCGGCATTGATCGCATAGGGAATGACTCCCGGTGCCGGTGCCTGGTCTTTGACGCTGCTGAACAGCCCCGTCGCGTGCAGCGTGCGGGGGAATGAAGCGGATTGATCCGGTTGCGGATTCGGAATCAGTCGATTCAGTGTCCCCGCAGTGTGATCCAGGATGTAAAATTCACCCGCCAGGTCTTCACCGAAGCCGACGACGCGATGCGTCGTGTCGGCCAGTTCCCGATGGTCAACGACGCGGCCATTTTCATAGCGAAAACCCCAGATTTTTCCGGTGTCATAATCGCTGTAAAGATGCGTCCCCTGCAGTTCTTTCAGCCGTGAACCGTAGTAGGTTAAACCCTCGGTAATCGACGAGGATTCGGCGTGCGAGTGATCAATGACCGGAGGCAGGATGGGTGTTGGACCACGAGTCCATTCAGGATGCGTCGACTGGTGTCCTTCCATCACGGCCCAGCCATAATTGCCCCCCCGCTCAATCCGATAGAGCATCTCCCAGCGTTCCCAGCCGACATCGCCGACCCACAGATCGCCGGTCTTGCGATCGAAACTCATCCGCCAGGGATTTCTCAGTCCATACGACCAAACTTCGCCCCGCGCCCCGGCGCGGCCCACGAAGGGATTATCGGCAGGAATTCGATAGTTTTTGCCGTTGTCCGCCTGATCGACATCGATTCGCAAGATCGAGGACAACAAGTCACTGAGATCCTGACCCGTCTTGAAAATATCCGGGGGATTCGCCGGCCCCGCATCACCCGTCGAAATATAAAGGTAACCGTCCGGGCCAAACTTCAACGAGCAGCCATTGTGCCCCCCTGAAATCCACGTGATCAGCGGCGTTTCCGATTTTACATCGATCGTCGGGGGATTCGTTTCGGAAAGACGAAAACGCGAAACATGCGTCCCCTCGGGGCGATCTGGTGCTTCAATGTAACAGACAAAACAATAACGGTTGTGGGCAAAGTCAGGATGAAAGACCAGCGAGTAGACCTCTTTGACCCCCGGAAGCTCTTTCGCGAAATCGATCACCAGGTCCGCAGTGGCGACATCGTCTTGATTCGGGAACGAAAAGATCTTGCCGGATTGTTCAACCACAAACAGACGATCGCTCCCCGGTGCGGCTACCAGGTCAAGTGATTGCTGGAACTTGAGTGACGGAAACGCTCGTTCGGTGACGTAGGGGAGTGGTGGTTCGGGCGTCCCTTGCACGTGCGAGGTTGCCCAAGGGGCACGGGCCAAGCCAACCGGTTTCTGCGCATCGTCCGCAGAACCGGACTTCGGATTTCCTAACAACAGAATCGTGAGCGCGATCCCGGCCAGAGAATTAGCGATTTTGCGGTTAATCATCGTAACTGCACCTGAATGGATTCGAGTCTTCGTGCGTGTGGACAGGCATGAACCGTACCGATTGCTGACTCTACTACACCGAATTGAACTCATTTTGACAACTTACTCCATCCCGAACCGATTCTTTTGCGGTCGGCACCCCATCCCCCGTCGAGCCCACCCAATGTCTGCTCTCGCTTTTTTGGTCAGGTTTTTCCCGAAGCCTGACGTTTTCCCGCTGAACCATGCCCCCGCTTGGCTTGCTCAGTCGAGACTCCGTTGCTACGTTCGCCGTCTGAAGAGAGACTCGAAGGATCGAGGATTCAACCGCGAGGATTCTCGCACGATTCTCGGAATTTCGAGATTGGTTGCAGGCTTTCAAACTGGCAGGAGTTCCCCATGCGATTTCGCTTCGTTTTTTTCCCCCAACGACTGACCCAGACAC